>JARIHM010000157.1 GCA_029288275.1 Candidatus Saccharimonadota bacterium
TCGTGCTTGTGGCTGGCTTTATTCTGATGGCGCTGCTCGACCGTGGCAGTAAGCGCGGGCGCAGTGGTCGCTCACGCGGCGGCAGTAGCCGTGGCTGGAGCACGCCCGCGCCCAGCGTCCGCCAGTATAACCGCGATGAAATCGCTCAGCGCTGGGCCGTCATTATGGCTACCAGCGAGGCGGGCGCAGCTGGTCTTAAATCGGCCATCACCGAGGCAGACAAACTGCTCGACCAAGCTCTGCGCCAGTCTGGTTTGCCGGGCGAGACCATGGGCGAGCGCCTTAAGGCCGCCCGGGGCCGTTTTACCGACCGCAACATCTACGACGGCGCCTGGCGCGCCCATAAACTGCGCAATGCCTTGGCTCACGAGATCGGTTTCGACCTTGTATCCAGCCAGGCCAAAGAAGCCCTGCGCGACTTTGAACGGGCACTCACTGTCTTGGGGGCACTGTAATGCTGGATCCGCATTTTGTTATCTTGGGCGCGCTCCTTAATATTATTGGCAGCACGGGCTATATTATCGATACAGTGCGCGGCAAAACGCGTCCCAACCGTATTTCGTGGCTGTTGTGGGCTCTTGCGCCTCTCGTTGCCTTCGGCGCCGAGCTTAATAAAGGTGTCGGCTTGCCATCCCTTATGACCTTTATGATCGGATTTGGTCCGCTTATGGTATTCATAGCCTCCTTTGCCAACAAGAAATCGCATTGGCGATTTACAGCCCTGGACTGGGCCTGTGGCGCCTTATCGCTCTTAGCGTTGGGCTTGTGGGCGATCACTCGTGAAGGCAATATTGCCATTCTCTTTAGTATCTTAACTGATGCATTGGCGGGTGTCCCGACGCTTATTAAAGCCTACCGGGAGCCAGAATCAGAGAGTGGTGGTGTATTTTTGTTTGGTGCCGCCAGCGCACTCATCACGTTGCTCACAATTCGTGATTGGAACTTTGCTACCTGGGGCTTCCCGGCTTATATCTTCGTCATTTGCATGCTCATTTTTGCCCTGGTGGCCTATCCGCGTAAGAAGGAGGTGTTAGCGTGAGCGATACGGTAATCAAACACGCCACCGTTAGCGTCTACATCCTGTCTGACGGTCAGCCGCGCAAGGCTTTGCTCTTGCACCACCGCAAGCATAGTGTTTGGATGCCACCGGGGGGTCATCAGGAGACGCATGAAAATCCTCTGGAAGCCGCTATCCGCGAGACGATCGAAGAGACCGGCCTTGACATCACGCCCTACTTACCGAAGTCACGACGTGCCAGCGATCACGCTCAGTATCTGCCCGCGCCGCAGTATGTTCTAGAGAGTAAGATTCCAGCCCATGGTGACGAGCCTGAGCACTATCACATCGATTTTGAATACATTATTACTATCCCTGAACAGGCGGTAGCTCACCAACCGGCCGAATCGCATGACATTGGCTGGTTTACGCTGGAGGAGCTGGCCGATCTGTCGACCTTTGAAGATATTCGTACTGTTTTGACCGAGGAGTTAGCCAAATGAGTCCCGATATTCGCCAAAAGCTAGCCGATTATCTGGCAAATGATGCCGAGTTTAAGCAAATCTACGACTACACGCGGCGGCGCTTTGAAGCTGTTCCTGAGCTGACAGCCCATAACTGGGAGCACGCCTATCGCGATGTCATTAATAGTATTGCAATTGGCGAAGCCGAAGGTGCCGATATGAGTATCGTGTTGCCGGCCATGGTCACGCATGACATCGGATTCTTGTACGGCGCCACCGGCAAGACCCATGGCGCTCTGGGGGCCGAGAAGCTGGCGCAATTCTTGCAAGAAGGCGATATCAAGCTTAAACCTAATAAGCAGTCTCAGATTGAGGCCTGCATCCTGACCCACAAAGGCAGTATGCATAGTGAAGCGCCGGAATCGCTCGAGGCCAAGGTTGTATCGGACGCAGACTTCCTGGAAAAATTCGGACCGGTCGGGGTTTATCAGAGTATTCGGACATATACAGAGTTCAATTATGACGTACATCGAGTGGTCCGCAATCTATTGGCCATGAAAGATTGGCAGCTGCAAACTAAGACCGGCCATCAGCTAGCCGAGGAGCGCAAGCAATTTAGTACCGAATTTGCCCAGGCTCTGCAGCAGAGCTATCAGGTTTACGCAGCAGAAGGAACGGAGACAGCATGAGCTCAGAGACTCGCCAAAAATATGAAGTCGTCATCGGCATTGAATGCCATGTGCAGCTAGCCACTAAAAGCAAGCTATTTTGTGCCTGCGATAATGATTCGCGTGAGGTCGAGCCCAACACTCATGTATGTCCGGTTTGTTTAGGCCTGCCTGGGGCACTGCCGGTCCTCAATAAGCGCGCCGTAGAGCTAGCTTTGCGGCTTGGCCAGGCGCTAAATGCTACCTATCCGGATAATTATCACACCAAATTTGATCGTAAGAATTATTTCTATCCCGATCTGCCCAAGGGTTACCAGATCACCCAGTTCGATGAGCCAATTATTGGCGCCGGTTACGTGGAATTTCCACTCGACGGCCGGACGGTACGTATCGGCGTGACACGCGCGCACCTGGAAGGCGACGCTGGCAAATCAAGCCATCCCGACGGTGCGGATTACTCCCTGGTAGATTTGAACCGGGCCGAAACGCCATTGGTCGAGATTGTAAGTGAGCCAGACATGCGTAGTGCGGCCGAGGCTAAGGGCTATGCGCAGGAGCTCTACAATATCGTCCGCTATGCTGGCGTGAGCGAAGCCAATTTATACTACGGCAATATGCGGTTTGACGTTAACGTGAGTGTGCGATTGGTGGGTGCGAAGGAATTTGGTACCCGCACCGAGACCAAGAATTTAAACAGTTTTCGCGCCATTGAGCGGGCAGTGGAATACGAGATCGACCGCCAGATTGAACTGGTAGAAGCTGGTGAGCGGGTGCGCCAGGAAACTCGCGGCTGGAATGATGCTAAGCAGACTACCTACGCCATGCGCAGCAAAGAGGATGCCGATGAGTACCGCTACTTCCCGGAGCCAGATCTGCCACCGCTGATAATTACCAGGGCTATGGTGGAGGCGCAGGCCAATGAGCTGGGGCTATTGCCGGCCGAGGTACGGGCCGAGCTGGCCGCTGCCGGCATGCCCGCCAAGGAGAGCGAAGTTCTGGTGGCTGATCCGGTGGCCGCGCGCTTGTGGCATGATGTGGTGAGTGCGCATCCTGAGCACGCGCGGTTCGCGCTCAATTGGCTGGTGGGCGACCGGGTCAAGCTTGAAGAAGATAAGGGCGCTTTGGCTGAGTCCGATATTAGTGCTTTGACTGTGGCGCTCGTGGCTCAAATGGTGCAGGATAGCAAGCTTAGTTCGTCGAATGCCAAAGTGCTCCTTGCGGCTCTATGGAGCGATGACCGGGGTGGCATGGAGGTAGCCAAGGAACTCGGCTTGCTCCAGGAATCCAACGTCGATGAGCTGGCCAGGATTGTTGATGAAGTCATTGCCGAGCAGGCTCAGGCCGTGGCCGACTATACAAACGGCAATCAGCGGGCGCTCGGTGCGTTGGTCGGTCAGGTCATGAAGAAGACTCAGGGTAAGGGCAATCCGCCGCTTATCAACCAACTGTTGCACGACCGGCTCGACGCTTGACGATAGTCCTTATAGCTGTATAGTGTGCATTATCCTTCCGCGATACGATGAGGGGAGCCAAGGTGTCTTCTGCCGACGATTTCGAGGCATGGTCAAGGGAATGGTACGAACAGGAAAAGGCCCATGAACAGGCTGAGGCCGAGCGGGAAGCTGGGGCGCAGGCAGCGGTTCAGGAGTTTTTGGGCCGGGTCTGCGACAGTTGCCCGCTTCGTCGCTACATCGATCCCGGCGCGGCCGAGCCCATCATGATTGGGTACGACCGATTACGGTTGCGCGATCAAGCTGGACGAGTGGTCGAAGTGAAGTTCGACCGCGGACATACGGTGGACGGCGTGGCCGAGGAATGCCGCGGTAGCCGTTCGCGATTCTTGCTCCGGCCGGTTTGCCAGGGTCATATGGCCTTCCGCCGGATCTCGCAGCGCGAGCTTCAGGAGGAGGAGGCTGACCGTGAGGCGCTGCGTCGCAACCACGCCCTCTACCGTTATACCAGCTCCGAGCCACCGGCCTACCGCAGGTCGTGATTCTATCCGCTCCGGTGTTAGCCGGAGCGGATTTCTTGTTTGGTGCCAGGGATGGGCGGACATGGTGTAGAATAACGGTAAGCATTATGTATACGCTTGATCTCACTACCAACGACTTTACCAATCCAATCATTCATACGCTCAAAGTAGTGTTGCCACAGATTCCTGGCGTGGTTCTGGGCTTACTTGTGGGCGTTCTCATGATTCGTATCATCGTTCGTAGCACGCGGTTTATTCTGACGCTCACTGCCATGCAGATTGGTCTGCGTGACGTTATTGTGTCGACTCTACAAATTCTGTTGTGGCTATTTCTGGCTATCCAGCTACTGCAGGCGCTGGGGTTCAACAACATTATCGTTTTCTTTACTGGTTCCATCGCCGCCATTGGTATCGCCATGGCGGCCGGAGGCTCCACGCTGGTGTCAGACATCATTGCTGGTATTTTCCTGGCGCGGGATACCGATTTTGACGTGGGCGACGAAGTAATCGCCGGCGAGACACCCACCCGCGGTATCGTTGAGAGTATGGATGCCCGGCGTATCCGGCTGCGCGATCAAGATGGCGTTTTGCATGTGATTCCTAACGCCCTGGTAGAGCGCAAGGAGTGGGTGCTTGTGCATAAACGTCAGGAAATCAATGCGCTGGCTCGAGCCGTTAAGACTGCTAAGCGCCTGAAGCGGGCGGCACTGAATAACGCCTTGGCTCGTAAGAATGACCAATAACAGCCAGCGGTTGCATCAGGTAGTATTCAGGAGTAATTTAGAAAAATAACTGATAGGCTTGACGTATGGCGATGGTAGAGACAATCCTGGTGATATTTTTGGGGCTGGCACTGCTGGTCTTCTTGATCCTGGCGATTGCCGCCATTAGCATTGTCATTGGCATTTTACGCAACGTAAAGCGGATATCACAGCGAGCCGAGGAGACTACTGAGAGTGTGGCCGATATCGTGAAGCTGGTAGGCAAGCGGGTGGCGCCAGTGGCACTTTCGGCCGCAGTGGCAGCAGCTTTTCGGCGCTTTAAAAGTAGTGATAAGGACAAGTCATAAGGAGGGTATTATGGGCAACAACAAAGGCTTTGTTAAGGGTACGATCATTGGGGCAGTTGTAGGCGCGGTGGCCGGGATTCTCCTGGCGCCGAAGAGCGGCAAGGAGACGCAGGCGGATATTAAGCGTAAGGTTCGCAGCACCTACCAGGATATCAATGAGCAGCTGCGCTCCATGAGCGAGGAAATGGATGGCCGACTCGACTCGCTGAAAGCGGCCGCCAAGGATCTAAAGGGTGAAGCGCGCGAGGAAAGCCAAGAGCTCATTCGCCGCGCTGAAGTGCTCAAGCAGGACCTGCGTATCTCGGCTACCAATCTAGCCAAGAACGGTGAGGCCACCAAGGATGCCGCCCTAAAGGATGTTAAGCACTTGCTAGCTGAGGGTTCGCACGTGATGCGAGAGCTGGAGCGGGTAACCCGACATCTGGCTGGGTCGGCTAAGAATCGCTTGGGTGAGGCCGCCCGCGGCGAGGATCACGAGCGCTAGTATGCCCACGAACGCCCATGAGCGGGTTGGCAAAGCGGTCGAGGAGCTGCTGGTTAAGGATTACATTGATCTGCTGGGCAGTACACGCCATCAGATCTGGAGCTCATTTGTCCGCGGTATCTTTATGGGCCTGGGCAGCGTCATTGGCGCCACGCTCGTGGTAGCGGTACTCATCGCTATTTTGCATCTGCTGGGTGGCCTTCCCGTGGTGGGCCAGTTCCTCCAGGGCGCTGGCCAAACCATTCAGAACCGGTAATAGAAAAGACCCCCGGGTAGAGCCCAGGGGTCTTGGCGTCATAGAGCTGCACGTTCATCCATCATAGTCAGGAGCGCTGCGGCTGCCCGCCGTTTGGCAACGTTAGGGCTACGGCCCCGGGCTGTAGCCCTAAGGATTAACCCCTTACCCAAATCAACCGCGCCTATACAGGCATAGAGAGCACGGCCGTTATCGTCGGGCGGCGGGGTGATACGGTAGGCCGGCATTTTAGCGACCCGGCTGCGTTGACAGCGGTTGTGAAGCAGGACCACGGGATTGCGCGATGGTTCCTTCCGACGGCGTGTCATACTCGCTTTCCAGATGTGCGGGCTTGACTGCTCTGCTTCTTCTCTGATTGTTTGAGCATGCGAAGGAGAATAGAGGCCGCCTTATTTTTGGCCACATCGGGATCCTTGTCGATCCCCCGGGCTTGGAAGCTTAGCCCCTGATCAAGATCTACGGTGCAGTACCAGAAGATATGGTTCCGCAGGGTTTCTTCGAACCGCGGTGCCCCAAACCCGTGGCGGCGGCAGTAGTTGCGGAGCTTCGTAATGGAAGACACCCCCGCCTCCTAGCCTGGCTATGGTGTTTTGTCCGATTGTTTAAGCATGTCAAGCATCGCCTGTGCCGTCTTCTCCTGCGCCTGGCGTTTTGAGGTATTATGCTGTTCCCAGGTACGGAAGCTTACACCATGGCCTAATCCCACGATACATTCATAGTGGTGATAGGTTGCTTTACGGTAGGTATATTTTGGCTGTGACAGCCGGTTACGTTTGCAGTAGCGCTTGAGTTCAGAAACTGCAGACATCCCATCTCCTTCGGAACCTTGAAGAGGTCTCAAGCGAATACGCATCATAGGAGACCTGATTGAGCGCGTCAAGCTGAGGCGGCGTCGACGGTCGTGTCAGATTGCGACCAAAAATCAAGACTGCCGCTGCCAAACTCCTTGTGCTACCATGAACATAACGTTTGAAGAGGGGAATGTCCGTGCCAACCGCAACCGAAGGTGTCGTTCAGGATGCGCCGGCGTCGGAAACGACGACTGGCCGCTTTGTTCACCTCCATAACCATAGCCATTATAGCCTGCTTGACGGCTTGCAGAAGGTGCCAGGCATGCTGGACCGAATCGAAGAGCTCGGTATGACAGCGGTGGCTATTACCGATCACGGTACGCTTTCGGGCACGGTTGAATTTTATAAAGAGGCAAAAAAGCGTGGCATCAAGCCAATTGTTGGCGTCGAGACCTATGTAGCTCCACGCGGCCATCTGGATAAGGCCGGCCGCCAAGACCTCAACCCCTACCACCTTATTCTGCTAGCTGAAACGACCCAGGGCTATCATAACTTGATGAAGCTGGTTACAACTGCCCAGCTGGACGGTTTTTACCAAAAGCCGCGCATCGACCGTCAGCTCTTGCAACAGTACCATGAGGGCTTGATCGCACTCAGCGCCTGCGCTGGTGGCGAGGTGGCCCAGCACATTATGTCTGGCAACATGGCCGAGGCAGAAAACGTAGCGAGATGGTACGATCAAACGTTTGGCCGTGGTAATTATTACTTGGAGCTACAGGCGCACGAACACCAGTGGGCCACGCAAAAAGAGATTAATGCCGCCAAGATTGAACTGAGCAAAAAGACCGGCATTCCGGTAGTGGTGACGGCCGACTCGCACTATAGTCGTCACACCAACCGTGATGCTCACGAAACGCTGCTGTGTGTGCAGACCGGCAAAACCCTGGACGATGCTAACCGTATGTCTATGGACATGGATTTGTATGTTTCAAGCCCCGAAGAGATCATGGAGCGGTTTGCTCATATACCCGAGGCTTTTGAAAACACCGTGAAGATTGCCGAGCGCTGCAACGTAGAGCTAGAGCTAGGCAAGATTCTTATTCCGACCTTCCCTGTTCCCGAGGAAGGGCTCGACGAACGCGCCTACCTACATAAGCTGTGCTGGCAAGGCCTGGCGCATCGTTATGGCAACGTACCCAAGGAAGAGCTTGAGGGCATTACTGAGGCTAAGGCACGCCAACTCGTGACGCCAGAGATCGCCGAGCGGCTTGATTACGAGCTGGGTGTCATTGCTAAGATGGGCTACGATGGTTACTTCCTGATCGTGGCCGACTTCATTAACTGGGGTAAGGATCAGGG
>JARIHM010000162.1 GCA_029288275.1 Candidatus Saccharimonadota bacterium
AGCATCTCTTGAACGCGCCAGTCGGGGTCGTGGATCACCTGCTGTTCCAAGGCCTTAAACGCTGCCGGCTGCGTGGCCGCTAGAGTGCCAAAGATGAGGACGGCAAACATGCGAGCCTGGTGTACCTGGGAGGTGTACAACTGCGTAGCCAGCTGAAAGCAGGCTTCGGGGCTCATAGTCGCCAGGGCGTGCTTGGCCTCAGTTTGAATGAGTTTGAAGCCGGCTTTCTCGGTGGCTAGTCGTGCGATGAGCTGGTTGTTATTGGTCGTCATGATGTAAGCATAGCACTGTGAGATCCAGACCATACTGAGGGTGCACAGGTTAGGCTTTACGCATGTAGGCTCGCACCGTGAGCGGCGCAAAGACAAGCACAATCACCAGCGCGCCTAGGAGCGAGAGCCAGAAGTCGTTGCCCACAGCGCCGTGATTAGCCAGCTGGCGCACCGCCGCAATTAAATGCGAGAGCGGGTTCACATTAACAAACCACTGGAGCCAGCTTGGCAGGGTGTTTACTGGCACAAAAGCATTCGACAGGAACGTGAGCGGAAACAGGATGATCAGCGAAATACCTTGAACGCTCGAAGCGGTACGCGAGATAACGCCAAAGAAGGCAAAGATCCAGCTGATCGACCAGGCAAATAGCATGGTGAGTAGACCGCCAGCAATTACCCCGCCCAGCCCGGCACCCGGTCGGTAGCCCATGAGGTAACCCATGCTAAAGGTCAGGATGGTGGCTACTCCGTAACGCACCGTGTCGGCTAGCAAGGCTCCGGCCAACGGCGCAATGCGGGCAATCGGCAGCGACTTAAAGCGGTTGAACACGCCCTTGTCCATGTCTTCGCGTAACTGTACGCCCGTTACCACTGAGGTGGTAATTACCGTTTGAATGAGGATACCGGGGATGATGATCGGCAGGTAGTTATGGACGTTTCCGGCAATCGCCCCGCCAAACAGGTAGGTAAACATGAGTGTAAACAGAATCGGCTGCAGTGTCACATCAAAGAACTGCTCTGGTGTGCGTCGCATCTTGAGCAGGCCGCGGTGAGCCATCGTAAGCGAATTGGCAATAGTGAGCTTAAGGCTCGTGTGATTATAGAGCTTACGCTCGGCGCCGGGCATAATGGTGGTGTTAGTCATGCTGAGCTCCTTTCTGCTCTGAATTGGGTTTGCCGGTTAGCGTTAGGAAGACCTCGTCAAGAGTGGGCTCTTGTACGCTGACTTGGGCAAGCTGGATGTTGTTTTGACGCAACGCCATCAAGAGATCTGTTACCTTATCGGGATCGGCCATGGGCGCGGCGATATGGCCGGGCCGCGGGTTGCTGCCCTTCACCTTCAGCACTTTCTCGGCCAGCGACAGCACAGTGGCATCATGCTTCTGATCGGCTAACTGCAACTGAAGCGTGGCGGTGCCAATAGAGGCTTTGAGTTCCGCGCCGGTGCCTTCAGCAATCACCCTGCCATGGTCAATTACGGCGATGCGGTCAGCCAGCTGGTCGGCTTCATCCAGGTACTGGGTGGTTAGTAGCACCGTAGAGCCGCTCGAAACCAGGCGGCGAATAGTATCCCACATCTGGTTACGGGTGCGTGGATCGAGGCCGGTAGTAGGCTCATCCAAGAAAATGAGCGGCGGCTGGGCAATGAGGCTGGCAGCCAGGTCGAGCCGCCTTCGCATGCCGCCGGAGAATTTGGCGAGTGGTCGTTTAGCGGCTTCGGTTAGGCCAAACTCTTCCAGGAGCTCGCCCGCCTTGCGCCGGGCTTCACCGGGGCTCAAGCCCAGAAGCCGAGCAAAGATAATCAAGTTCTCGGTAGCCGAGAGCGTCTCATCAACCGAGGCATACTGCCCCGTCACGCCGATGAGCTGGCGCACAATCTGTGCTTCAGTCTCGACGTTGTGACCAAAGATCTTGGCGCTGCCGCTATCTGGCCGCATCAAGGTGGCCAGCATATTAATAGTAGTAGTCTTGCCGGCACCATTCGGCCCGAGTACACCATAAATGGTGCCGGTAGGCACGCGCAGGTCAAGGCCGTCGACGGCGCGGTTGTCACCAAAGACTTTAACGAGCCCCATGGCTTCGATAGCGAGATTAGTGGTTGTCTGTTTCACCCTCTGTTCCTTAACAGTGTTAAATTGTATCTGTAAGGAACTTAACACTGTTCAATTAGGGCTGTCAACTGTTAGAATATAACCATGACTCATCAAGACCGAATGATCTCTAATCTCGCCCGCCTTGAAGAGGCACGCCGGCGCAGCCAAGAGCAACTTGAGCAGCAGCAGCGGCGCCTCAACGAGCGGTTTGATCGTATGCAGCAACGTATGGAGCGTCAGTTTGGTAATCCCAGCGCTACCCAGCAACGTATCGTGGCGACTGCCCTCGAGATGCTTGGGAGCGATGGACTGAATGCACTGAGCCTCCGCAAGCTGGCCGCTAGGTTGGGCATGCAAGCCTCAGCTTTATACTGGCATTTTAAGAGCAAAGATGACTTGGTTGACCATATGGCCGAGGCTATTTTGGGGCCAGAATTTGCTGAGCTGAAGCCAAAATTACC
>JARIHM010000172.1 GCA_029288275.1 Candidatus Saccharimonadota bacterium
GAGTCGGCGTAGGAGTCGGCGTGGGCCGTGGTGTCTGCTTGTTGATGGTGGTGGCCTTGGGTGTCGGCACCGGCCGCGTTGCTACCCAAGCGTAAGCACTGCCCCCGCCTACCACAAGCACCGCCACCACAGTAAGCCAACGCCAATGGCGCTTCAGATAGGCTTTGAAGCGGTGTGGCGCTTTGCCGGTCTCGGCCGGCTTTGACGCCGGCTCGACTTTGTCTTCGGCGGTAGCCTCGGTTTTGGGGGCGGACGTTTCGGTGTCGCTCATGTTCCCATCCTACTAAACATCTTATGCTTACTCAACCGACCACAAAAAAATAGAGCCCGGAGGCTCTATTTTTCATGCAGGCGTGGACTACTCAACCGGGCGGTCAAGAGCGTCCCAGTCAGCCTGGCCAACGAACTTGGTGAGGTTGCGACCATCATCCGTCTTACCGCGCAAGGCGTAGCGAATCTGGGTCTTGCCTTCTTTAGTGGTGCGCTCGTACTTCGTCTTGGTAACGCTGCTCTCTGGCAACTCAACCGACTGACGAATTTTCACGTCGTAAAAAGTAACACTCATGGGTGGTAACCTCACTTAATCTTTAAGTGTCTGCACTATAGGCTACGCGAGGCAGCCTTGTCAAACCGGCAGTGCTTGTTAGAGTTGTTTGATGGCATTATCAAGCCGGCGCAAGCTGGTTTCCCGGCCGAGCACAGCGAGGGTTTCGAACAGTCCTGGAGCGGATTTTTGACCAGTTATAGCTATGCGGATGGCGCTGAATAGCACGCCCGTTTTAGTACCGAGCTCTTCGGCTAGCGGTCGCAATGCGGCTTCAAGTGAAGCCTCACTGAAATCTGAGTTTTCCACAGCTTGGCGGGCGGCTCGCAGGCAGACTGCAAAGGTAGGGTGCCGGTAGCGATCGCTGTCAGCTTCGGTCTCTAGAATGCCTGAACGATAATCGGGTTCGGTAAAGAAGAACTCGGTGAGCTCTGATAGTTCACTCAAGAATTTAAGCCGGTCCTGTACGAGCCTAAGTACGTGACGGCGGTATGTCATACTGCTATCGCTCGCAGAGGCCGGCCAGAAGCCTCTAGAACGCTCCAGGAGCTTATCTAGGGGCATTTGACGGATAAGGAATCCGTTCATCCAGGTAAGGCGATCTTTGTCGAATTTGGCCGGGCTGCGCTGGATGCGCTCCAGCGTGAAGCGTTCCACGAGCTCATCCGTGGCATAGACCTCCTGTGTGGTGCCATCGTTCCAGCCAAGTGAGGCCAAAAAGCTGCGCAGTGCCTCGGGCAAATAGCCTTCGTCCAAGTACTCCTGCACTGATTGTGCTCCGTCGCGTTTGGAGAGTTTCTTGTTACCGGTAGGACCGAGCACGGCTGGCAAGTGAGCGTATACCGGCGGTTGCCAGTCAAAGGCTTGCCACAGCAGCAAGTGTTTGGGAGTGCTAGGCAGCCATTCGTCGGCCCGCAGTACGTGCGAGATAGCCATGAGGTGATCATCAACCACGTTGGCAAAATGGTAGGTTGGGAATCCGTCGGCCTTGATGGCCACGAAGTCGTCCAGGTCGGTTAGTTTAAAGTCGAGCCGGCCGCGCACGGCATCATCCCAACCGATGGACTCAGGCGCATCAGGAATGCGGAATCGCAGTACATGTGGCTCGGTCTCGGAGCGCTGGTTGGCGGCTATGAGGCAATGACGGTCGTATTTAAAGGCTACGCCAGTGGCCTGGGCCTCTTCGCGCAGTTTAGTGAGCCGCTCCGGACTGCACCAGCAGCGGTAGAGGGCGCCGCTTTCCAGTAGCGGTTTGGCGTGCTGATGATACAGATCAAGCCGCTCCGATTGTACATAGGGGCCGTACTCCCCGCCCTCGCGCGGGCCTTCATCGGGTGCGATGCCCAGCGCTTCGAGCGAATCGCAGATTTGATCGAGGGCGCCTTCAACGTAGCGGGCGCGGTCGGTGTCTTCAATGCGCAGTATCGAGATGCCGCCATTGTGGCGAGCCCAGAGCCAGTTAAAGAGAGCTGAGCGAATGCCGCCCACATGCAAAAAACCGGTTGGGCTGGGCGCGAACCGGACGCGGACAGAAATAGGAGTAGAGCTTGACATGGACCCCATTTTACGCCCAAATCGAGCTTGCCGCAACGGCCCGTCCGGGATAAGAGCTTGTTCGAGGTTACGCCCGTGGCGACAAAAGAATGGCCCGGAAGACATACCTTCCGGGCCATCACTACATTTCGATCAACAACCCATCTTGTCCATGCCACTTAACAAGCAGACCTGGTGCGATCTCGGTCCATTCGCGGTCGAGGTGGTAGGTATTGGGGCTCTCCTGGTCGGCTGTCTGGACTTCAAGAACCATGACTGGACCGTTGCTCTGCCAGGCTGATTCATCACGTCGAACCCGGACGCCGGCCCTGATCTCATCCCAGTGGTTGGTTGGTATGTACGGGCTTGATTCATCCCAACGCGGGGCGACCAGGGTTGCTAAACTGGCCGGTACAAAGCTGCCCGGCAGTAGCTCATCGGAATCGCTCATAATGATCTCCTGGAGCTGACTTGTGGTCCAAAGAACTCGAATAGCCTGGCCGGATAGCCGAGCGAAATCGCACAGCATTTGCCGGCAGTTACCACAAGGTGTGATTGGCTTGGCGGCCTTGGAATCTTGGCGTCCGCTCACGAGGTAGACGGCTTTTACG
>JARIHM010000182.1 GCA_029288275.1 Candidatus Saccharimonadota bacterium
GCATACTTTGGTGGCTTCTTTGTCTTTACCTCCGTGCGTATCTTAGTTGGCTTACAGCCACATTTTGGGCACTGGAAGTGGTCTTCGTAGTGAGTGGTGGTGGAATCGGGCCCCTTGTCTTCCCTCAGCTTTACAGATCTCTTCGGCTTGCCGAGCTTTGCACCGCATTGAGCACATACAACTGCCATGACTACCTTTAAAGTGAGGAACGAGCATCGGACTTAGGCATTATACTCAATCTCAAGGCAAAATCAATTTTTGTCAAAAGTGACAATACATTTATGACAGTCTACGGTAATATGAGGTTGTCCTCAAGCGAGTACACCTACTGGGGAGAGATGACGGATGTCGAGGGCTGATACCTATAAAACCCATAGTTGCCCGCCGGGTAAGCATAAGCTTACCAAGAAGGTTACGGTGAAGGGCCAGGCAATGCTCAAGTGCGACAACAAGAAGTATCCCAAATGTCCGTCGATGATTCCGGATCCCAATCCGCCCGCCACTAAGTAGTAGCCTCTGGGCCCGTTTATCTTGGTAGCAGAAGGCCCCGGCGCGCGTATGCGTGCCGGGGCCGAGATTTTCGAAGTCTAGCAGCGGTCGACCGACAAGTCGGTGTAGAACCGGCAGTCGCGGAGGCCATCCATGAGCTGGTTGGCGTGCTCCGCGTCCCAGGCCCAGGCCAGCACTCCGCCGCCGGCGTCCCGACCATCCTGGTCGAGGTTGCCGCCGGCGAGATGCCAGACGACATCTGTGCAGGGTTGCGACACGAGCTGGTGCCGCTCGCATCCCGGCATACCGTTGACGGAGGATTGGCACTCCGTCAGGTGGTCATTGAGGATGACCTGGCTGTCATAGCGGGCGTGACGGTTGCGCAGGGAGTCCAAGACGGTCTTCATGGGGCTCTCCTTCGAACTTGTTGAAGGACTTCGATTATATAACTATAGCATAAGTATTAATATATGTCTAGTCTAGGCTCGGGTCTCGCCCATTTGGCTGGCTAAATAAGCCTCAATAAACGGGTCAAGGTCACCGTCGAGCACGTCTTGGGCCTGGCTAGTCTCGTGGCCGGTGCGCACATCTTTCACCTTGGTATAAGGATGGAGGACGTAGTTGCGGATCTGGCTACCCCACTCAGCAGCCTTGTCACTGGCGCGCAGCTGCGATAATTCGGCCTTGTGCTCGGCTTCTAGGAGCGCAGTGAGGCGGGCGCGCAGTACGGCCATGGCCTTTTCGCGGTTTTGGAGCTGGGAGCGTTCGTTTTGAATCGCTACTACTGTGCCGGTTGGCAGGTGGGTAATGCGCACGGCCGAGTCGGTGGTATTCACAGATTGGCCGCCGTGGCCGCTGGAGCGGTAGACATCGATGCGCAGATCTTTGGGGTCAATTTCAAGCTCGGCGGTCTGCTCCAGCTGGGGCAGCACCTCGACCAGCGCAAACGAGGTTTGGCGCAGGTTGTCGGAATTAAACGGACTCAGCCGCACCAGCCGGTGCACGCCGGCTTCGCCTTTGAGCTTACCGTAGGCATAGGGGCCGTTAATCTCGATCGTAGCGCTTTTGAGGCCGGCCTCCTCTCCTGCGCTGAGTGAGAGGATCTCGGTGGCATAGCCATGCGCTTCGGCCCAGCGCAGATACATACGTTGGAGCATCTGAGCCCAGTCTTGAGCATCGGTACCGCCGGTGCCAGCGTGGATTTCGAGGATAGCTGAGCTGCGATCATGCGGGCCGGAGAGTTTGAGCTCAAACTCACGAGCGTCGTATTCAGCCTGCGCAGCCTCATAGCTGGCTCGGATTTCTTGCTGGAGCGTGGTGTCGCCGGGCTCGGCCAGGCGCGCTAATTCGAGTGCCTCCCCCACTTCCTGCTGGAGCCGACGCCAGCTCTCGGTATGCTTAGCCAGGCTAGCGAGGCGCTGCGAGGTGGCGGCAGCAGCCTGGGGATCGCTCCAGAAATCCGGCGCCTGGGCCAACGCAGTCAGTTCTTGCACCTGGCGCTCATCGGCCACTACATCTAGCTGCGTCATGGCACTCTGAATGCGGCCCAGGAGCAGCTCCAGCTGTTTGATAAGATCTTGCATGCCCTTCATTATACCTGATCCTGGGCTTGGGACAGCGTAGCTTGCTATACTCAGGAGGACTATGAGCCTCATTAAACACATTAAGCACTACCCAGCTCATCGCGGTTCGGTTGGCAGACGAGCTCTGCTGCTGTGCGGCTTTGGCGGCAGTATCTGGCAGCTCGGGCGATTGATCCGTCGGCTCCAAGGTGATGGGTATGCTGTAACGGCGCTCGATTTTTCGGAAACTGTATTAAGCCGGGGTGATCCAGCGCTTCTGCCGCAGCTGGTAGATGAGGTGGTTGCTTATGCCGATGCTGAGGCGCGGGCAGGTCAGGAGCCAATATTACTTGTGGGTGTTAGCTTGGGTGCGCTCTTGTCGCTCAATATTTTACGCCGCTCAAGCTCCTTTCAAGAGGCAGTCATGCTCACCGGGGGCGATATTGTAAAGGTGGCTCAGAATATCTATGGTGCTAGGGTTTGGCCTCAGAGCTATGAGGAGTTAGCGACTTTGTGGGCGGATGTAAATATTTATACCGAACCTGGACAGCTCACTGGCAAACATATGCTCTTTGTGCTACCAGCTAAGGACCGGTTGATCAATCCAGAGGATGTGCGGCGAGAGGCGGCTCATTTAAAGGATGGCGGAGTTGACCTAACATTGATTGAGCGGCACTGGTTTGGTCATATCGGAACGATTATCGAAGAGACGGTACTATTTCCGGCCCGTACCATCGGCTATATTCGTCAACTTCGGCGTGGCTAGAACAAAAGAAAAGGACCCTTAGAAAGGGTCCTTTTCGAGCCTAGTGGCAGATTACCGGCGGGTCTTGCGACTGCGCAGGTAGGCTACAGCGGTGCCACCCATGGCGCTTAGGCCAGTCAGCATACCGAGGCTATCACTAGCACCGGTCTCTGGAAGGGTCGTGGGCGTGGG
>JARIHM010000004.1 GCA_029288275.1 Candidatus Saccharimonadota bacterium
CTCGCGAGCCGATTGGCGCAGTCGGAAGCCTAAAAAACTGACGGCGGAGAGGAAGATAAAGAAGATAAACCCGTTCACAATATTGAAATCGAGCTTAAAGAGAATCCAGCTCAGCAAACCAAACGAGATCAGGAAACCAACCGCATAAATACCGCTAAACACCGCGTTGAGGCTCGATGAAGCTACCCGCCGCCTCACGCGGTATTCCACCGGCTGACCACCCTGGTACAAAATACGATCCACAAACGAGGCCACCGCCTCAGTGTCATGACGGTCCGGCTCAGGCATTCGCAGACTCAGGAGGATCATGTAGACCACTGGGAACAATATATTCGCCATAAGTGGCAGCCAGGCAATGTGGCCATGAGCAAAAATATCGTAGGGCACCTCAAGAGCCACTCCGATCAGTACCTTAGTAATGAGGACGAATAGAATCGTTTTGGCAATGCGATTATTAAGCCGCTTGTGCAGTAGCGTATACTGATGCTGACAAATACGCTTAATCCGGGCCAAGGTCTCGGACCGGTTAGCGAGCGTTAGGGTCGTGGCGCTGTCACTAGCTACAAGTTCGCGCAAGATTCGCAACGGCGCACCGTAGCGATTAATGAGCCGAAACAGCTGGTTGGTTCGCGCCGATTGATACTGCGTGTCAATGAGCTGGTTAGCGGCTATAAAGTGCGGTACGGTCTCCGCCGTCAGACCAGGCAGGCTGGCAGCCAGGCAGTAATAACGAGTGGTAGCAATATCCGATTTAAAGATAGCCCGCTGCACGGCACAATAGAGCGCAATCTGGTAGGCCTGCGTGTTCTCGCCCTCCTGGTGGGCCAGCTGGGGGTCCATGGCTCCAAGGTAATGCTCATAAGCAAAGGCCATGAACACGGCCAAACGGCGGTTAGGCGCTAAGAGGTCCTCAATCTGGACTGAGGCAATCTGAAACACCCAGCGATTGATTGCACTGCGGCTAACCTCACCCAATTGAGCGGCTTGACCTAGCAGCTCGGCATAACGACCTAGGAGCTGGTCAATCTGCCCCACGCGTGCCACCGGCACGGTGTCGTTGGCCAGATAGCCAGCCTGCGTTAGCTCGGTAATAAGATCGGCCCCCACCGGCCGGAACCGACGCAAATCAACTGAGCGGTTTAAATAGCGCTCAATAGCACTGCGCAATAGGAGGTGGTGCTCACGGTACTCGGCGGCATTGCGCAACTGTTCATAAGCAAAATAAAACGTAGTGCCGATGCTAGCAACGTGGAAGGCTTGACTCTGCTCAGGAGGCGCAGCCGCTGGAATAGCCGCCAAGTGGGCCGCTAGCCGTTCGGCCGAAGGAGTAAGGGATGATTCCTGCATGTTGGGTATTATATCGCTATTAGATTAATTGTGCTGCAATAAAGAGAAGCGCCCGCCGGAAGATCCGGCGGGCGCCACAAAGCCAGAGGGCTAGACGGTCGTCAGTTCGGGCAGAGCCACCTCGTTACCCGTCAGATCCACCAAGTAGGTCTCCACCTCAAAACCCAGAGCCTCGATATTGGCCTGTGCCTGACGCAGTACCCCAGCGTGGAACGTGATCTCGTCATGGCCCGAGGCCTCATAATCAGCCTTGGCGCCGCCACAATCGAGGTGATCGATGACGACGACCTTGGTCACGCCCAGGCCCTTGAGCTTGGCGAGGCCGGCTAGCATGATATCTCGGGTATCATCTTTCACGAAGTCCAGACCAGCACCCACCCAGCGAACGTCGTAGGCGTCGCTACCGGCCACACGCTGGCGCCACTGTTCGTAGGCTCCCTTCAGGCGATCATCCACGCAGAAAATGAGAGCAGTCGTGGCCTTGTGTGCGATAGTGTTAGACACTAATGTATCCTCCGAAAAATGCTTTACCGTCGTTTGACCTCAAGAATTATAACACTTCTGACATGAAATGTCGATCAAAGATGATATCGCCATCATTAAGCCACCGTAAAAGTCCTCGGTTTTCGCATTACGCGGCTCGAGCATCATCTGGGCTAAGCTTGCCCACGCTCAAAATATCTGGTAGGGTACGAGAGAAATGAGCAACCACAACCCGCAGCGCCAGACGGACGAGGCTAGCAGCTCCGAACAGACCGTCACTACGCTGCTTTTAACGATGGCGGACACGACTTGGCGGATGATCACCCCCACCGCTCTTTTAGCTGTACTTGCGCTCATGGCCGATCTGCACTGGCACACCAAACCCTGGCTCACGCTGGCCAGTGTACCGGCGGGACTAGCGATCTCGGTATTACTGATTAAACGCCAACTGCGGGCGGTGGCATCATGATGAGCTTCCTGTTGGCCAGCGATGGCCCCCATGTAAGCCTAGTGGCCGAGCCGATCTTCCAGATTGGACCACTCCAGATTCGCAACTCCATGCTGCTAGGCCTGCTCGGTACGGCGCTTATGCTATGGCTGTTCTTTTATACGGTCCAGCGGGCACGCCAGCGCCGCCACAACCGGTTGTCAATCGCTATTTTGTGGGGCTTCGAGACGTTGCTTGGCACGGTTGAGGAGGTAATGGGTTCGCGCGAGCAGGCCCGCCGAGTAGCGCCGCTCTCTCTGACCATCTTCTTTTTAGTACTCATCAATAACTGGCTGGAGCTGTTGCCGTTTGTCGGGCCCGTGACATGGCACGGCGAGCCGTTGCTGCGCGGCTTAGCTTCCGACCTCAGTTTTACAGCGGCACTGGCTATCATTACCATGGTGACGGCTCAGATTTGGGCCATTCGTACCCATGGCTTCTTTGGTAATCTAGGGCGCTACTTTGCCAATCCGTTCACCCAGCCCATGCATGCCTTCGAGGGTTTTTTGGAACTGATTGCTGAATTCTCAAGGCTCATTGCCCTGGCTATGCGGCTGTTTGGTAATATCTTTGGTGGCGAAGTTTTGCTTGCAGTGATGGGCTTTATTACATCGTGGGCGGCACCGCTGGCCCTGCCGCCCTTTATGCTGCTCGAACTTTTTGTGGGCGCGGTCCAGGCCTATGTGTTCTTTATGCTCGCAACGGTATTTGTGGCGCTCGGGGCGGCACCGCATGAGATCGAGGAAGTAAGTGAGCTTAATGAGCTCCCGGCGCCGGCACAATCCGTCGCCAAACAGGCCGGTAGCTGAGGACTCATGACACTCGCTCGTTTCCTGAGCATGGAAATGGGCCGGTGCCATGGGTGCTCTCCCAGCAAGTATACTAGGTAAAACGTAAGGAAAATTTAACGATGGATGCTCTTGCATTTGGTCTCACATATTCAATCGCTGGCGGCCTCGCAGCCGTAGGCCTGGGTCTGGTTGGCGCTGCCGCCGTAGGCGCGGTGGGCCGCAACCCCGACGCGCTCGGTAAGATTCGTACCATGATGATTCTAGCTATGGGCTTCGTGGACGCGTTGGCCATCATCGGTCTGGTAGTGGCGCTTATTATTAAGTTCCTCAAGTAGGTAGTGCTTTAGGATTATGCAATTTCTTTTTAGCGACAGTGGGATTGGCGGACTCCTCGGTGCCCTTGGTATCGACTGGAAAACGCTGACGCTCAATATCCTAGCCTTTTTGGTGGTGGTCTGGGTTATGGGCAAGTTTGTGTACCCCGCGCTGATGAAGGCTCTGGACGGCAAACTGGCTGAGCTCGATGAGACCACCAAGGCGCGTAAGGCCGCCGAGCAGCAATTAGCCAAGGCCGAGGAATCGGCCGCCCAGATTATCGCCGAGGCGCGGACTGCCGCCGAGCAGCTTGTAGCCGAGGCGCGCGATGATGCCAGTGCGCTGGCCAAAGATACCGAGCGCAAGGCTCAGGCTCAGGCCGAGCGAATCGTGGCCGAGGCGCGCGAACAGCTCGCTCAAGAGGTTCTGACCGCACGCCACGAGTTGGGCCAGGAGACTGCACGGCTGGTGGCTGAGGCCGCTGAGACCATTCTGCAAGAGAAGCTGGATGGCAACCGGGATGCGGAGTTGATTGCACGCGCGCTGGAGGGCCATAAATAATGGCTACCCGCACACAAGTAGCCGATTATGTGGCCACTAAGCTGAGCGCAGGCCGTTCGACGGCCGTGCGCGAGGCCGCTGCTTGGCTGGTAGCCACGGGCCGGGCACGGCAGGCCCCTTACCTGGCGCGAGATGTAGCCAAGGCCCTCAGCGAGCAGGGCTACGTGTATGCTCGCATCACTACCGCCCGGCCACTATCGGACGAGACGCGGCGACAGATTGAGGCGTTTTTGCGTCACATCACCGGCGCCACGCAGTTGGAACTCGATACCCAGGTAGACGCGCAGCTGATCGGCGGTCTACGGCTCGAGACCCCCACCGCCGAGCTCGATGCTACCGTTCGCCGCAAGCTGGCACAATTAGTTGAAGGAGTTCAGGTATGAGCGATTTGAATGTAAAAGAACTGAGCCGCGAACTCTCTCACGCGATCGCTGGCTTAAAAGCTAAAGACGGCCTCGAACAGACCGGTGTGGTGACGCGCGTGAGCGACGGCGTAGCCTGGATTTATGGCCTAACCGACTGTGGTTTTGGCGAGGTACTCGAAATCCAGACCAGCGGTGACGGCCGGCCAGCCCAGGCCTTTGTGCTCAATCTTAACGAGGATGAACTTGGTGCCGTGCTCCTGGACAGTGAAACCGCCGTGGTGGCTGGCGCCCGCGCCCGTCTCACCGGTAAAACCCTTGAGGTGCCAGTGGGCCCCGAGCTGGTAGGCCGTGTAGTTGATCCATTAGGACGTCCGCTTGACGGCCAAGGCGACATCAAGGCCAAAGCCACCGGCCCGATCGAGCGTACTGCGCCCGGAGTCATGGACCGCAAGAGCGTCCACGAACCGCTGGCTACCGGCATTGTGGCTATCGATACCATGATTCCGATTGGCCGCGGCCAGCGTGAGCTCATCATCGGCGACCGCCAAACCGGTAAAACCGCCATCGCCATCGATACCATGATTAACCAGCACCGCCAGAATACCGGCGTCATCAATGTGTATGTGGCGATTGGCCAAAAGAGCTCCAAGGTAGCAGCACTGGTCGAGCGACTCAAGGCCGAGGGCGTGATGGAGCAGACTATCGTGGTGGCTACCAGCCCGGCCGATCCGGCCGCCCTCCTCTACTTGGCACCCTACGCCGGTACCGCTATGGCTGAATACTTCCGCGACAAGGGCGAGCACGCGCTCATTATCTATGACGACCTCTCGAAGCACGCCGTGGCCTACCGCCAAATGTCGCTACTGCTGCGCCGGCCACCGGGCCGCGAGGCCTACCCAGGCGACGTGTTCTACCTGCATTCGCGGCTGCTGGAGCGCGCCGCCAAGCTGAGCGACGAGCTGGGTGCCGGTTCGCTGACCGCGCTGCCTATCATTGAGACCCAGGCCGGCGACATTGGCGCCTACATCCCCACCAACGTTATTTCCATTACCGATGGTCAGATCTTCCTCGAGACCAACCTCTTTTACCAGGGCGTCCGGCCGGCCATTTCGGTGGGTCTGTCGGTCTCGCGCGTGGGTGGTAGCGCCCAAACCAAGGCTATCAAGAGCGTAGCCGGCAGCTTGCGGCTCGATCTAGCCCAGTTCCGCGAGCTGGCCGCCTTTGCCCAGTTTGCCTCCGACCTCGATGATGATACCAAGGCTCGCATCACCCGCGGCCGCTTGCTCACCGAGGTTCTCAAGCAAAAGCAGTACCAGCCCTACAGCCCGGCCGAGCAGGTGGTTATGCTCACCGCCGCTACCAAGGGCGTGTTTGATGGTCTTACTAACCACAATACCGAAGAGGCCGTGCACGCGCTTCTTACCAAGGTGAAGAAGGCCTATCCTAAGCTGATCGAATCCCTCAATGACGGCACCAAGCCGAGCGAGGATGATGTGACCGGTATTGTAAAGGTAGCTGAAGAAGTAGCCAAAACCTACGGCAAAGCGGAGGTAACAAATTAGTCATGGCCGCATTGCAGGGCATTAAGCGCCGGATTCGCTCCGTTACCAGCACCCGCCAGATTACCAAGGCGATGCAGTTGGTGGCGGCCAGCAAGCTGCGCCGTGCGCAAGAGGCTGCCACCGGACCACAGGCCTACATTGAGGCGGCGCGCGAAGTGCTCGTGAGATTGTCCGGTCACGCCGAAACGCAACGCCATCCCCTTTATCAGGTGCGGCCGGTCAAGCAGGCACTAGCCATTGTAATTGCAGGTGATCGTGGCATGGCCGGGGCTTACAACAGCAACATTTTTAAGGCGCTGGGCCGGCATCTGCACGAAGTAAATGTGCCGCATCAGGCCATTTGTATCGGGCGGCACGCTACTCTGCACGTAGCTCGCGCCAGCGACATCGATGAGCTGGCGGCCTACCACATCGACAGTGGTGATGCCGACACCGCCCTGGCCCAGCCCGTTCTACAAGAGGCGCTCGACCTGTTCCGCCGTGGTGAGGTTGATGCCGTATACCTGGTCTCCACGCGGTTTCACTCCACCATCAAGCAAGAGGCCAGCGTGCGCCAGCTTCTCCCTCTAACCGGCCGAACGGACGAGCCCCAAACCGATCGCGAGCTGGAGCCCAGCGCCGAGGAACTGCTCGACGTGGCTACCACTCGCCTGCTTGAGGCCGAGGTACTACAAGCCATCCTGGAAGCCCGGGCCAGCGAGCAGGCTGCCCGTATGATGGCCATGATGAACGCTACTGACAATGCCAAAGAACTCATCGAAGACCTTACCCTCACCTACAACGATGCTCGTCAAGCCGCTATTACTCAAGAACTAGCTGAAATCAGCGGCGGCGCCGAAGCAATTAGCCAATCAGGAAATGGAGCCTAACATGCCTACTGCAACCAATCAAACCGGACATATTATTCAAGTTGTCGGCGTAGTTGTCGACGCGGAGTTTGCGGCCGGATCCCTGCCAGCCATCTACGACGCGCTGACAGTTAAGCTCGGCGAGCGCACCCTCCACCTGGAAGTTGCTCAGCATCTTAGCGAAACCACGGTACGGGCCATCGCGCTCGCTACCACTGATGGCCTGCGCCGGGGCGACGAAGTTACCGCTACTGGTGCGCCCATTAGCGTGCCCGTCGGCGACGCTACCCAAGGCCGCATGTTCAACGTAGTCGGCGAGCCGATCGATGGCCAGCCGGCCCCCAAGGACGTCCATCTGGCCTCCATTCACCGCGACCCGCCCACACTGGCCGAGCAAAGTGGCAAGGTCGAAATCCTCGAGACCGGCATTAAGGTCATCGACCTCATCTGCCCTATCACCAAGGGCGGTAAGGTTGGTCTGTTCGGCGGCGCAGGCGTAGGTAAAACGGTTCTAATCCAAGAGTTTATCCATAATATCGCCAAATTCCACAGCGGCAACTCGGTCTTTGCCGGCGTCGGCGAGCGTACTCGTGAGGGCAACGACCTCTATGACGAAATGCGCGAATCCGGTACGCTCGATAAAACTAGCCTCGTGTTCGGCCAAATGAACGAGCCACCGGGCGCGCGTCTGCGCGTTGGCCTGACCGGCCTCACACTGGCCGAAGGTTTCCGCGATCAGGGCAAGGATGTGTTGCTGTTCATCGATAACATCTTCCGCTTTACCCAGGCCGGCGCCGAGGTATCGGCCCTGCTCGGCCGCCTGCCCAGCGCCGTGGGCTACCAGCCCAACCTGCAGCAGGAAATGGGCGCTCTCCAGGAGCGTATCACCTCTACTAAAACTGGCTCCATCACCAGCGTGCAGGCCGTGTATGTGCCGGCTGACGACCTCACCGACCCAGCTCCGGCTACCACCTTTGCTCACCTCGATTCTACGATCGTACTCAACCGTGCGCTCACCGAGCTCGGTCTCTACCCGGCTGTCGACCCACTCGACTCCAGCTCCACCATTCTCGATCCGGCCATCGTGGGCGAAGAACACTATACCGTGGCTCGCGAGGTCCAGCGAATTTTGCAGCGCTACAAGGATCTGCAAGACATCATCGCCATCCTTGGCATGGAGGAACTCAGCGAAGAGGACAAGCAGACCGTAGCCCGTGCCCGTCGCATCCAGCGCTTCCTCACCCAGCCATTTGCCGTGGCCGAGACCTTCACCGGTCACCCGGGCGTGTACGTGAAGCTTGAAGACACCATTGCTGGCTTCCGCGAGATCCTGGATGGCAAGCATGACGACAAGCCAGAATCTGCCTTCTACATGAAGGCCGGCATTGGCGACGTAAAGGCCGCCTAATGCACTTCGAGCTCCTCACCTTAACCGGCGCGCGTTTCCAGGGCCAGATAGCCGAAGTTAGCCTGCGCACCGCCACCGGCGAGATCGGCGTATTGCCACATCACGAACCGCTCACTACCCTGGTGGCAGCCGGTCCAGTGACCGTGCGCCCTATGAACGGCGGCCAGCCAGAGCTGTTCGCTGTGTTTGGCGGGCTCCTTGAGATTAATGCTGATAACACCGCCCGCCTCCTGGCCGATGAGGCCGAGCATGCCGATGACCTGGTAGAGAGCGAGATACAAACCGCCATTGCCATGGCGCGCGAGCTCAAGGCCAAAGCCAAAGACAAGCATGCCCTGCAGCGCGCCGAAGAGCTGATCGATCGCCACGAGGTGCGGCTGGAGGTAGCCCACCTCAAGCGCCGGCACCGTAGCCGTTAAAAAATCCTGGCTTGCCACAGGGGCAAACCAGGACAACAGTGCTACATGAGTTTCCTAAGCTCTTTCAGGAATCTCTGACCAGCCCTCCGGCGTAACGCCTCCGGCTCCTTCGACCCAAGCCAAAAGGCCTTTCGCAGCGATTGGTAAGTATAGGTGATCCTAACCGCTCCATGCGAGTCGATCTCATACCTAGGCTTACCCGGCATTTTCTTGGCCGCTGCTTCACCGTGTTTCTTAAGCTGGTCGCCTTCCGACACGGTTTGAGCCAAGATAACTATCATTGGGTAGCCATCGGTGCTATGCCCAGTTATTTTCATTTCTTTTCACCTTTTGGTCTGCCGCGCCGGCAGAGAGCACCTTCTACCCAGTTGGCAGACTGTATTTTCATGAGCTAACCTCGCGCTCCGCTTCTTGCCTCATGGTGGGCCTGTTGGCAACTGAGCCGGGAGCATTATAGCGTCAAATGTGCTCGTTGTCAGCCCAGACTGAGCTCTCTATAATAAAAGGGATGCATAAGACCATACTGCGGATGCTCGCCTGGCGAGTTAACCAAGCGATTTTATTTAGTGTGCTCTGTTTGGTTATGCTTGGTAGTATCCTAGCGCTGGGCTATACCTGGCCCCAGCCCACAGCCGATGCCGCTAACGGCCAGCAAACACCGCATCAGCTGCGCCTCGCGCTAGGCAAGCTTGACGCGGCAGCGCGCACCCTGCAAGACCGCCAGACCCAGGTTCATCAACAGCTAGTGTCGGCTAGCAGTTTGCAAATGAGCCTGTCGCGCATTCAGCTCGAGATCGCCCAATCACAGTTCGCCAAAGCCAAAACCGACATCGCCGCGCTCACCAGTTCCATCAACGGCTGGAACAACCAGCTCAATCTCGTAAGTCACGAAGCCGTACACGGTACCCCACTGCCGCCTGTGGCTGGTCAGCAGTTTATTCCGATCGTGCTTTATCATGATCCACCACCCAATCTGGCGCAGCAGCTCGATTATTTGGATCAGCATGGCTACACCACCGTTGATCTTGACCAGGTAGCCGCAGCTCTCAACGGCACAGCCACATTACCTCCCCGGTCGATTGTCCTTACCTTTGATGACGGTTTTGCCAGCCAAATGACTGCCTTTACCCTTCTTCAGCAGCGTCATATGAAGGCCACTTTTTACATTATTAACGGTGGACCAGCCAGTCGCTGGTGTATTGGTGCTGGGCGGCGCTACGGCGATCCGCTGCAACCGCCGAGCGGATGTGGCGACGCTTATCTCACCTGGGACCAAGTACGCCAGCTCGATCATTCTGGTCTCATTACCATTGGTGGTCACACGCTCGACCACCCAAATCTAGCCTCTCTATCGCCCGATGAGCAGCGTCACGAGATTATCGACTCCAAAGCCGGCATTGAGCAAGAGATTGGCCACTCCATCCGCCACTTTGCCTATCCTTATGGCGATTATAACCAGACCACCATTGATATTGTGAGACAGGCCGGCTATGTGACGGCCGTTACTACCCAGCCCGGCGACTATCAAACCCCCAGTGCGCCTTACACACTACACCGGATTCGCGATACGCTTAGTCTACCTTAGCTCAAGTCTCGGTGAAGTGCAGGAGGCTCGAGCAATAGTCTTGAGCACCGAGCGCGGCCGAATCCTGCTTGAATTAGAAGCTCAGGCGTACCGCGACAGTGCTGCTCGCGCTAAGCGGTGTTTAGCGGCCTAAGCTCATGGCAAACGCGTAGGCTGCAAACAGCACCGAAAACAGCCATACGCCCCAGCGGTAACTGCGGTCAGGATTGAACGTCCAGCGATGGATTAGTCGTTCCAGGCCGAGGAGCACTATAAAACTCGCCCCGAATACCACCACCGCCAGCAAGGCCGATTCAAGCATGGGCCGGCGCGTCGTCCAGGCCGAGCTTCGTATTAATCATATTGAGCACCTCGCGTGGTGTGAGCTCGGCCTTTACCAGATACTCGGCGCCAAAGCTCTGAGCCTTTTGACGATCGGCCAGCTCCGATGAATTCGTCAGGACGATTACCGGCATGGTACTAAAATCAAAGCCATCATTCTGCAATGCGCCCAGTACTTCCAAGCCGCTTAGCTCGGGCATATTAATATCGAGCACAGCCAGATTCGGATGCTCGGCCTTAATCGCCTCAAAGGCGTCCCGGCCATTATTCTTTAGAATTACCTGAAAACCAGCACCCTCTAGTTTGATCTCGTACATACGCGAGATAAACGGATCATCTTCGGCAATCAGAATGGTTTTGCCTGCCCCAAGCTGCGTATCGGTAGTAGATTCGGCTGTGGCCATGCGCTACGACTCCTTTGCGGTTACGGCCCGAGGTTTGGGGCGGTGCTTGGGTTTAGGCTTGAGCGGAAGCTCAAATCCAAACACCGAGCCCTTGCCTTCGGTGCTCTCAAATATAATTGTACCATCCTGATCTTCTACTACCCGCTTGGCCAGATACAATCCCAGTCCCGTACCATCCGGGCGCACTTCTTGGGCATTGCCGGCCCGGAAGAACTTGGTAAACAGCTTCTTTTTTTCGGCCTCGGGCACACCAATGCCGGTATCCCGCACTTCCAGCCGTACTTGGTCTCCCGCCTGCCGCAGCGATACCTTTACACTACCAACCTGAGTGTAATAAATGGCATTATCAATAAAATTCATGATCACCTGGCGGGTCTTATTCTCATCCAGCTCCACTAGCGGAAATGATGGGCTGGGTTTTTCGAACACCAGCTGGATGCCCTTGGCCGCAGCATGGCTTTGCAATTGACGGACTTCATCGGCCACCATCTGCACCACGTCGGTAGGTTTGGTTTGGATGAGGAAGCGGCCAGCGCTTAGGCGGCTCACGTTGAGCAGATCGGAAATCAGGTTAACCATCCGCTCCGAGGAACCAAAGGCATAGCCGGCAAACTCCTTTTGCGCCGCCGTCATCCGCCCGGCATCACCTTCCAACATCATGCTCAAATAGCCCTTGATGGTAGTGAGCGGGGTACGCAGCTGGTGCGAGGCCATGCTAATGAACTCATCTTTGGCATGGTCAAGCTCCTTGAGGTGCCGGTTGGCCACTCGTAGCCGAGACGTCGCGTGATCCACCCGCTGCTGCAATGTAATGTTGAATTGCGAGATCTCTTCATAGGCCTTGGCATTCAAAATCGCCACCGCCAGCTCCTTGCCGATGATCTCCAACAGCTCAATATCCTGGTTGGAATAAATATCGCCCGACAGCTTATCGCCCAGTAGCAGGTAACCCACAAACTCCTCCCGGGTATGCAGCGACACCGATACCCGCACGCCGTGCTCCTCCATCAGGCTTTTGCGAGAACCGGTTTCCAACTCATCGGCCACCAGGAGCATTTCGTCCAGCTGGCGCAACTCCGGCGCCACCATCAATCGCTTCGGCAGGGGCCCAAAGTGCTCGATGCGGTAAACACGGTCATGATGAAATATCACCAGCTGGCCAAACTGAATGTGCACATCATGACACAGCTGCGTCAGACTGCGCTTTAAAATCCGGTCGAGATCAAGCTCTGACACTAGAACCTTGGTAAATTCGTTGAGCACAACCTGCGAATCATAGCTATCGCGATAAAAAATGCGGTTTGTAATCTTCTCGAAGAAGCGGCGCAGGGGCTGGAAGGTGAAGGCTAGCACCACAGCCAGCAGCGTATAGGTACTTCCCTGCCCTATGGAGGTAATATTCTTACCGAAGAACACCTGGCTCACACTAAAGATGGTCACTGCATAGAGGCCGGCCAGGGTAATTAGGAGCAATAAGTAGGCAATTGACCGGGCCACCACCAGGCGAATATCGAGAAAGCGGTGACGGATAATGGCATATGCCAGGAAAACGGAAAACAATACACCCGCAAATGCCCCATATTGCGAATAGACCGACGATCCAAATATTAACGATAAGAACACATTAGTTACCAGTCCCCATATCGTAGCGAGTGATGTCCCTAGAAGAATATATCGACTCTGCACGCGCTCAAGGCCACGCGAACGTCGATAATGGCTATACAGCTGGATAATCGCTGCTATCATGCCAACAACAAAGTAGGTTAAAAACAGGCCATAGAGCGAGCCGTGGGTAATGTCATAGCCAAGCAAGTTCCCCGCTTGTTCCCGTGGTCTCACGCCGGCTACGATAAGTGGCGTAAAGGCAAATGCTAAAATTACGACCGATAGGAGGCTAAAGAACCGCTGATACGACAGCTTTATAGGGCGGCTAACTAATCGCTGCACCAAGAACCAAAAGCTAAAGACAATTAGGATCGGGCCAACAAATACCAACCGGTTCCACAACAATACCTCGGCGGTGGACTGGTCTGAGATCAGGCTAGTGATTGTCCATAAGGAAATTCCAGCGATACTTAAGGACAGATAACGGTTGATAGCCGATCGCGGATTTTTGACCAACACCAAACTGGCAATCGCTAGCTCAACGATAATAATTACAAGCTTGAGGAACAAAAACACCATAAGTAGTTTTACTCTACCATACGAAAAAGGGAGTCAACTAATAAAATAGTTGACTCCCTCTCCTAGGCCACGGCCGAGGCCGTGTCTCCAGGATGCGTGAAACCGGGACGGTGTTCAACTTCCAGCCCTTCCAGGAAGTACTCGACGAGTTCTGGATCGCGAGCCATCATGTAGTCCGGCTGCTGCCGCAGATCGAGGACCGCCGGCACCGTGGGCGAGCCCAGGTATACTGCTGTCTCACCAATCTGCCGGAAGCAGAAGTGGAACACGTTGACGAAGATCTTATACAGTCCCTCGTCCACCGAGGCCAGCCAGTAGATCCGCGCTTTGCGACGGCAGACTTCCTGCCACACGAATCGGTAGAGGCCCGGTCCCAGTGAAAAGATCTCGCCGACCGCCTTTTGATCCACGGCCAGGCCAGAGAGCTCCTCTGCGTTGTCCGCCTTCAGATCAGGCGCGAACTGACGCCAATTCTCATAGAGTTGAAACTCCGTGAGAGCCGGAAATCCCAGCGGATTGTGAGGGATCATCCGAATGGTGCCGTCAATGGAACCGGTCGTGATGTTCTCGGCTACCGCGTAACGTGCGTATCGCCAATACGGATCCTCACGAATCCGCCCTTGTTCGTCGAGTTCTTCTTGCTTGATGTAGCCGGCAGTGCCGTAACGAAGACCGTGAAGCCGGCGCGCGGCTTCGATGGTTTCAGTGTCATCGGCCCAACGGTAACGGTGGTTCTTGCTAAGTAATGGGCGCATCCTTCACCTCCTTACCCGTCAACCAACCCTGATAAATCTTCCAACCACACAGGCTGAGCATTAGCGCCACAAAGACACTAAGGCCAGTAATGAGCTCCCACGGCACATTCTGAGCCGCAAAGGCCACGTAGACATAGGGAGCTGCGAATGAAGCTGCCACCACCGATGCCCACCATATTACTGCCTCAACGCGACGCTCCTGACGCTTTACCAGAAGCGCTTCAATTAGCCTGGGAATGGCGTAAGCGTACGGCCAGGCTGTCACCAAGTCGAGGACGAGAAAGACCCAAGGGTTCACATGATACGGCGCAAAGACGCCGTAAACGCTGATGAACCTTCCCACGACATAACCGTAGATGAAGAACGTCGCACCGATTCGAGCTAGCCTACCACTCAAGTATCTTTTCAACGGTACCCTCCCGTCCACTAGCTCTGGATAGAGTGTTTGTTATGCTACCATAATTATCTATAAAATTCAAGATCATAATTTTCCATAAAGCGTTGCCAACCCCAACCCCGGAGGTATACACTACAGGTATGAACGGCCAAAAGGTCAAAGTAGCGATCATCGAGGACGATATGGCTATCGTCCAGATGTATCGTGTAAAGTTCGAGAATGAAGGCTATGAGGTGGCAACCGCCGGAGACGGCGAAGCGGGTCTTGAACTTATTGAGTCTTTCCAACCAGATATCGTACTGTTGGATCTGATGATGCCACATATGAATGGCCTGGACATGCTCCAGAAGCTGCGAGCCCAGCCTAACGGCAAGGCAGCCAAAGTCGTAGTACTCACTAACATGGGCGATACCGAAACGGCTACACGCGTATATAAAATGGCAGCTGATGATTACATTGTGAAGGCCGAGATGACTCCCAAAGAAGTAACTGAGCGCGTGAAATTATTGCTTTCTAAAGCCGTATAGTCTTCTTTGAAGAAATCAAAACTACAACGGTTTACGCATCGTGCCCGACAGGTGGCCTACATGCTGATGTGTATTGGGTTGGTCTTTGGCACGGTAGGTTATTTCGGGCTCCATAATGAACTTATTACCGCGCTGGGTATAGCCTTTATTGCTTTGAGTCTGGTGCCAGCGGTAATGGGCGGTATTATTCTCCCCTAACTAAAGCGAAAGCGGCCTCCCGAGGGGAGGCCGCCGTGGGCGGACCAGACTACGGCGTCAGGATGATGCCGTGGAATTTCAGCCAGTCCTCGAGCTTGTAGAACCTGGCCGTAACCAGGATCGTCAGTACGGCCAGCGGCCACACGGCCCAACGGCAGATCTCGACCAGCTCGAGGCTGGGCGTGAACTCCCGGGGATGCCCGTAGGCAATGCCAAGGCACAGGCCGGTCAGGAGGAGGCAGAGATAGGCCGCGAGACCCATGAAGGTGTAGAAACCGAGGCGATCGTAGGCACGAACCTCGGACGGCTTGTCGGACATGTGAGCTCCCTTCGGAATAGTCAGACCGAGCGCAGGAACAGGTACAGCCGACGGCCCGGACGCCAGAGCGTCTTGACCGCGAGCACGATGGCCAGGAAGCCAACGAGCCCGACGAACAGGTTGAAGGTCGCGGCCGGCGACGGACCATCGATCGACACGCACTGACTGTAGATCGTCGCGTAAGCGGCAAACGCCGCGAGCAGGCCGAAGTACTGCATCAGTCTCACGGCACCAGGGTGCGTGAGGTAGAAACGCAGGTCGGACGTCATGGCAGGAATCCTTTCGGTACAACCAAGCCTGAATGCTCGGCAGATAAATTATATCATACCATATATTTGTTCTAATTACAACGCTAATACCTAGGATTTTGAGCGGCGATGAGCAGATTGTCGAACAGTGCGGCCACGGTCATGGGCCCAACGCCGCCAGGGTTAGGCGTAAGCGTAAGATCGGTGCGGTCATGAAGCTCCGGCGCCAGATCACTGGCCGGGGCGCCGGCGTCAACAACGACGGCGCCAGGCTTAACCATGGCACTTGTGATCAGACCAGATTGACCAGTAGCGGTGATGATGATATCGGCTGCGCTGGTGACGGCGACCAGGTCCTGAGTAAATTCATCGGCGCGAGTCACATTCAAACCACTGGCCTCTAGCATGTCGGCTAGCGGGCGACCCACCAGGCGCCCCTGCCCTACCACGGCAATGGCCTTATCTTTCAGTACAATATTATAGGCCGCCAAAAGCCACAAAATAGCCTTGGGTGTGGCCACTTCAAAACTGCTGTGAGGCGCTAAGCCGTCTACATCCTTAGCAATTACGACGGCCGCCAATGCCTCGTCAGCGAGCTCGGGTGCATCAGCAAAAGGTAGTTGAATAATCAGACCAGTTAATGCTGGATCGGCGTTAAGCACGGCAATGCGGCCTAACAACCCCTCCGGCGCCTCAGTATAGGTT
>JARIHM010000008.1 GCA_029288275.1 Candidatus Saccharimonadota bacterium
AACGCTGGCGCCATGCCAGCCAGCGAAACTATGAGCGGCTCATGACCCACCCAATAGGCCGCTATACGCTTGATATCATTTTTAGCGTGCAGGCAGTAGCCATTATTGGACTTCTGGTGCTTGGCATAATGCACCCGGCCAGTCGCTTATCCCTAGCCCACCAGCCTTATGCCGCTATTCTAAACTTTGCCAGCTCGGCAGTGGCAGCCGGGTTTACTATCGCCGGTGTCGTCAGCTTTCATCGGCCGCGGCTGTACCGCTACCATCTCTTTGCTATCTCGCTGCTGATTAATATCTTTGTGAGTGACTTCTTTGATTTCTATCAGAACCAGTTCGAGGCGTTGCCCAGTTTTATCATTAGCGTAGTGTTATATCTAGGGGTACGATCGGTGATCCAGCACGAACGGCAGCGTTCGGCTGCGGCTGATTAATCCTCGACTGTTAATTCGCTAACGAGCTCGGTAAGCAGGGCAATAACAGCTTCATTGAATTGAGGCAGGTCGCTTGGCTGGCGGCTGCTAACCCAGTTTTGATCACGAACCACTGGTGCGTCCACCCAATACGCACCAGCATTGCGCAGATCGTCCTGAATGGTGTGGAATGAGGTCAACCGCCGCTCACGCACCAGGCCAGCCGACACGAGGAGCCATGGCCCATGGCAGATGACCGCGATGGGCCGGCCCGACAGGTCGAAAGCGCGAACAAAGTCTTGGGCAGCCAGGTCGACCCGCAAGGCGTCGGCGTTCAATGCGCCGCCTGGCAACAACAGCGCGTCGTAGTCATCCGGATCAGCCGCAACCAAGGTTTTATCGACTTTCTGCGTGCTGGCCTTTTCAAAGTGCTTCGCGCAGATAATCTCGCCGGTCTTGGGCGCAATGAGCTCGGTGGTGGCACCAGCCGCCTCCAGCGCTCGACGCGGCTCGAGAAGCTCAGATTCTTCAGTCATATCGGTGGCCAGAATGGCCACGTGCAGATCTTTTAAGGTTGCAGCCATGGGATCTCCCGTTACAAAGGTAAGTACACCATAGCTTGCCAGACCTGGCATCGGTTGATCGCACGAAAAAAGGTCGGCAGGCTCCATTGCCCGCCGACCCCCAGAACTGCTACTGCAGCCAGGTCAACGCAAACCCTAAGCTCCCCGCTCCCAGCCAGGCGGCACTCATGGCCGATTGGGCCAGGAGATCACGGCGCGTGAGCCGGAAGAACGCAAACCGGCCCTCCCGAAAAGCCTCACGCCGGTCCGCACCACTAAGGCCATGGTCAAATGGCCAGGCCGAGCTGGCAAACATACACAGGCTCAATCCTTGCAGGACGAAAAGATTGAACCCCGGCATGCCCTCAGCCCCGTGCAACAGGTACGACAGCGCTTGCAAATAGACCGGCATTACATTCACCCAGGTGCCGATGCGTACCAGCCGTTGATGATGAGTATCATGCCGCCAATGCCAGATAAGCGTAGTCAGCCCGATCCCCCACAGCCCCAGCATAGCGGCTGTGGTCCAATCCCACATTGCCACGCCACAATGAATGAGCATGGCACAGAGGGCCAAGTTAGTTAGCACTAAAGTGCCCGAGACAAGTAAATTGCGCGTCCAACCCTGCTGGCGACCGAGTGACCGGTCAACCATCAGTACTCCCACCTTGATAGAGGCAAATGCCAGTCCAATGATAGGCCAAACCATAATCACACCATTGGTTGTAACAGACCAACGCTGCAACTGTGACCAACAGGAAAAGAGGGCAGCTATAACAGCCAGGCTAGCCATCGCCACCCCAAGCCGGGCCTTTACAGCCAGGGCGCGGCGCCGCACAACTTCGGCTGGCCACAAAAAACCGGCCGGACCAGTGATATGAGCGGCCGCCGCTATTTCTAAATGAAGCACAGGGAACCCCTTTGGGCCTAAAGAACGGAAAGCTCAAAGATCGATGCAAAGCACCGAGCATGGAGTATAAGATAGGCCTATCTGGGATGCAATGGATATTTTGAACAATTATCAACGCACCATTTGTGCGCAGGCCCAACGTCACTTACAATACAGTCTATGCTAATTGTGGTGGCAATTGCGCTTATCGCGCTCGCAGCAATTTTTTCGGGCCTCAACCTGGGGTTCATGAGCCTTGATACCTTTGAGCTCAAGCGTAAGGCCGAACTAGGCGACAAGAATGCTCGCAAAGTCTACCAGGTACGCCGGCGCGGCAACCTTCTCCTCGTAACCCTCTTGACCGGCAATGTGGCGGTGATTTCGGCGCTATCGATTGTGCTCGATTCGGTCTTTCATGGCCTTGTGGCGGGCATACTCACCACTATTTTGATTACGATCTTTGGCGAGATTATGCCCCAAGCCGTAGTGGCACGGTATGCCCTCCAGATCGGCGCCCAATTTACCGGCCTGGTGCGGTTCATCATGATCTTGCTCTTTCCGGTCTGTGCGCCAGTAGCCTGGGTATTAGACCGGCTGCTGGGCGACGAGTTGCCCACCGTGTATTCCAAGCCCGAGCTAGCACGGATTATCGAGGAGCACCGCAATCACAAGGAGAGTGGGCTGGATCAAGACGAGGTCCGGATCGCCCACGGTGCGCTCAGCTTTGGCGACCGCCAGATTCGTGAGGTGATGACGCCGCGGAGCGTGGCGCTCATGCTCTCAACAGATACCGTGGTGGACGCCGGCCTCGTCAAAGAGCTTAAACATGCCGGTTTCTCGCGTCTTCCGGTCTACCGGGACAATCCCGAAAATATCATTGGCGTCTTGTATACCAAGGACCTCATTGGCCTCAAACTGCCCGCCAAAACCGTAGGCGACCTGATGCGACCGCGCATCTACTTTGTGAATGAAGATGATCATCTGGATGAAACCCTAAACGCCTTCCTTAAGACGCGTAATCACCTCTTTGTGGTGGTAGATGAGTTTGCCGAGGTTCGGGGCATCATCACCATTGAGGATGTGCTCGAAGAAATTATCGACCGCGAAATTCGCGATGAGTTCGATCAGTATGATGACATGCGCAGCGTGGCCCGGCGTATCAAGCGCCCTATGGCTACGGAGACCAAATCATGACTACTGTGCATTTTATTTGCCGAGGAAATGTACTGCGGAGCCGCTTAGCCGAGGCACTCCTGGCGGCCCACATGGTACCTGGAGTACGGGTAAGCTCATCTGGCTTAGACGCGGTAGCCGACCTCAATGGCCCTATCTCATGGCAGGCCGAGCGGATCCTTAGCGAACACAATCTCTTGCGATTCGCTAGCCCTCATTGGCAGCAAACCAGCCAGGCCTTGCTCGATAGCGCCGATGTGGTGGTTTTTATGAGCCGCGACACCTATGAGGAGGCGCGCGAGCGGCTGCGGCTCAAGGCCGGGCATATCATCGTTTGGGATGTACTCGACCTCTGGCAGCGGGCCGGAGCCAAGCATCCGATGAAACCAAACTTTCTACCCGCCGCGCGGTCCCAACAGCTTTCTGACGATATTTTTTCTGAGATTCGTGCCAAAGTGGATAACCTAGCCGAGCAGCTGGCCCAACATCAGTGACCATCATAAAACCGGTTGGCGCCACGGAGGATGGAGCCAACCGGTTTTTTGTTATGCCGAAGCTCGCAACGGAGTGGATAGAACGAGCCGACAAAGTGCATAATAGCGCACCAAACTTATAAACCCCTGAGAGATCATCTGCTACACTACTAGGCAATGACGAAACGGCGACGCATTCACGAGCTCCCTAGCTTTGACCGTCCGCGCGAAAAGCTGCGGCGCAAGGGCGCGGCTGCCCTATCCGACTTCGAGCTGATCGAGGTAGTTATCGGCAACGGCACCGCCAGTGCTGATGTTAGCCAGATTGCGCGGCAAATCCAAAAGCTCCTGCAAAAGAGCGCCGCCACGCTTGGTTACGAGGCTCTCACCGAGCTGCACGGCGTGAGCGTGGCCAACGCTGGCAAACTGTTGGCCGCGCTTGAGCTAGCCAAGCGCCATCTTATCAAGGATACTGAGCCGCTGCGTACCATGGCTGACATCGTGGCCCGGCTCGATGACATTCGCACTAAGCAACAAGAATATCTGGTAGCATTGTCGCTAGACGGTGGCCAGCGGCTCATTGCTCATCGCACCATCACCATTGGTACGCTCGATACCGTGCTAGCCCATCCGCGCGAGGTCTTTGCCGATGCCATCGTAGACCGAGCTGCCAGCGTCGTGGTGGCACACAATCATCCGGGCGGCGATCCCACGCCCAGTCAGCCAGACATCACGCTTAGTCAGCAGTTAGTAGCCGCTGGTCAACTTTTGGGCGTGCCACTGCGTGACCATATTATCGTAAGCAAAACCAGCTATTTTAGTTTTCGCCAGCACCACTTACTATAGAATTAAGCTTTAAGAAACACCGAGACGATTGGAGGGGCATGGTAGCACGGTATTTTGAAACACGACGACGGGTTCATTTAACGGCCGACAACATTGCTGCCGATGTAATGCGACATCTGCACGCCCGGCAGCACCTGGGCAAGGCTCTCATTGTGTGCGATGAACCCACCGCCATGCTGCAGCTGGCGCGTAAACAATGGCTCAAACTCTCGCGCACCCTACAGCGCCGCCGCACGGCTACCTTTGATGCTAATGATATCTTGCGCTACACCTACACCATCACGCATATGCAACAGATGGACTTTGTGGCTGCTCCACCGCTGGAACAACCTGAGGCCGCTGCACATTTTATTCGCAGCAATCAGCTACGCTACTTACCGCCCAATTGTCTCACAGTCTACCTAGCGCAACCGCTGGGAGAATCGACTCTGGCTGAGCTGGTTAGTGCCCTGCCGCCTTCTAGCTTGATCGTAGATTACTACGACCAGCTACAAAGCGGTGATTTTGGCCTCCGACCGCGCGCTGAGCTTGAGGCCAGCCTGGCTCAACGCTGGCGCAGCGTCGAGAACTTCTTAGCCGAGTATGATATTGAGTTGGCACAGCTGGCATCGCACAGCCCCGAGGCCTACGCAGCCATGGATGATGCGCTCGATACCCTACTCGGCACCGGCTTAGATTTTATTCACCTGGCGCGGTCTTTTCAGCACACACTTGACTTAGCCCGGCCGCTACGTACCGTTACCAAGGCTGATCGTGACCGGTTTGACCTCTTTGTGCTCCTTGCCCACCGTGTCCAGACGCTCACACCGGGGGTTTCGCCGGTTCAATTCCTTAAGACCTATGCCGATGATAGCTTCTTCCTGCACGACCGACGCCATTCGTTGTCCCTAGCCGAGACTATTCTGCGCCACGAGCAGGCCGGACGTCATCGCCTCGCCCGAGCACTCTGGCAGTTACATCAGAGGCACGAGGCCCAATCGCCCTTGCCCGTTTCTTGGCTTGAGCAACCCCAGCTGCTTCGTGCAAATCTCTATAATTGAGCCCTTATCTGAGGGCAAACTTCGGCGCCTACTATCTTAGCG
>JARIHM010000010.1 GCA_029288275.1 Candidatus Saccharimonadota bacterium
GCTCAGCCTTGGCTACGCCAGCCTCTGCCTCGTCGGCCGCGGCCTGCTGTTCGTTCGATGCATCAACATCGTCAGCCACGTTAGGCTCGTCCTCGGCAGTCGCAGCCTTCTCTTCGGCCTTGGTCGCAGCATCGAGCGGTACGGCGTTGTCGAGAGCATCCTGGTTCTCGGCCGGGTCAATCTCGGTAGCCTGGGCATCCAGAGTTTCTGGAGCGGTTACGTCGTTGGCAGCTGCCTTGTCGAAGGCCAGCTCCTGCAGACGAGCCGACTTACCCCGCCGCTCACGCAAGAAGCTCAGGAAATTGCGGCGGACTTTAGCGCGACGCAGAATCTCAAGCTTCGAGACGTTGGGAGAGTGCAACAAGAACGTCTTCTCGACGCCGACGCCCGAAGCAATACGGCGAACCGTAATGCAGGCGGTCAGCTCATTCATCCGATGGCGACGGATTACCACGCCCTCGAATACCTGAATGCGCTGCTTGTTGCCTTCTTTAATGAGCTGGTGCACACGCACCGTGTCACCCGACTGCACCTGAGGCAGGGCGGGCTTGCGATATTGCTTCTCAATGGCGGTAATAGCGTTCATAACCCGCATACCTTATCACAGATAGCCGAGCGAGATCAAGCCCCTTACGGGAGAAATCTCAAAATCGGCGTTCCTCTACCCAGATCTACTCGAAGAGGCTGCGGTAGTGCATAAAACCGTTCTGTTCTCTACGCTTCGGCCTTCGCCGTTTTAAGCCCCAACTCGAGCCACTCGATCTTGGCCCAACAACTCACCAAGACGCGAAACAAGGCCATCCGACACCGTCACCTTAAACGGCAGCCGAATTCGTTTGGCGCCCGGCGTAGCGCCGGTTACCACATACGTCTCGGCCTCCCCCGGGAAGGCGCCCAGCGTTTCCTTAAGCTTGAGCAGTAAGGCCTGATCGCTTAGATTCTCAATCCGCAGTACCAGCTGACCAGCCGCCGGGTCACCCGGACTGGTCGACATAGCTGGCCGAGCAGCCGGCGCGGCCGTCGGACGGGCCGGCGCCGTCCCGGCCCGCTTCTGCTGCCAAGCCGGGACGGATGCCGCGGTCATAGCTGGCGGCTTGGCCCCGGGCCGCGGCTTATAGGCCTTAGCCATATCGTAATCAATGATTTTAGCCGTCTCAAGCAATATTTTCGGCTCACTGGTTAAGCGGCCCTCCCGGTCCCGGGCCGAGATCTTGCCGCTAGCCATAATAACTTGGTCCGGCTCAAACACCTCCGGCGAAGCCTCATAAGCCCGCGGAAACACAATCAACTCGGTCAGCCCCGACTTATCTTCCAGCCCCACAAAAGCCATGGTGGCGCCATTCTTGGTCATAATCTTGCGCACGGTAGTAATGAGCCCGCCCACACGCGCCATCTTGCCATCAGCTTCGGCCGTAATCGCTCCCACTGGCTGGCAGTTGTCGTCCAGATAGGCTACAAAGTCATCCAGTGGATGATGACTCAGATATAGACCTAGGAGATCTTTCTCCCAACTCAACTGCTCACGTGTGCTAGCCGGCTGAGCCGGCAATTCCAGGTGCAGTCCGGGCAGATTATCCTCGGCGCCCATACTGCCAAAGATGTCGATCTGGCCCGACAACGCGTTCTTCTGCGACTTGGATGCATAGGCCGTCAGGATGTCTAGGTTATGCAGCAGCTGAGCACGATTACCATCGCACAATGAATCAAGCGCTCCGCACTTGGCCAGCGATTCCCAGACTTTCTTGTTACATTCCCGGGCGTTTACCCGCTTAGCGAAATCTTCAATGCTCGTGAATTTACCACCCTCTTCGCGCGCCCGCACGATCGCCTCGATGGCCCCACTGCCGACATTTTTAATGGCCGAGAGCCCAAACCGAATATTATCGGTCCCCTTCACCACCGCGAACTCATTGAAGCTCTCGTTTACATCAGGCGGCAGCACCTGGTTGCCCATGCGCTGGCATTCCGCTACCTCAATGGCAATGCGGTCGATGTTACCAAAGTCGCTCGTGAGCAATGCCGCCATAAAGGCCGCGGGATAGTGCGCTTTGAGGTAGGCCGTTTGATAAGCAATGAGTGCGTAGCAAGCCGAGTGGCTTTTGTTAAAGCAGTAATCCGCAAACGCCTCCAGCTGGCTCCAGAAGGTCTCGGCAAATTCGCGCTTAACGCCTGAGGTCTCTACCATGCCGTCAATAAACGCCACCTTCATCTTGGCCATGGTTTCGCGTTGTTTCTTGCCGATAGCCTTGCGCAATGTATCTGCCTGACCCCCGGTAAAGCCGCACATGTCTTTGGAGATCTGCATGAATTGCTCCTGATAGACCAGGATACCGTAGGTATTGCCCAGCGCCGCTTCCATGCCGGGGTGCTCATATGTTACTTCCTTACGACCGTGCTTGCGATCAATAAAGTCGTCAATAAACTGCATTGGACCCGGCCGGTACAAGGCCACCATAGCCACGATGTCATCAAACTTACTGGGTTTTAGCTCGCGTAAGTAACGCTTCATGCCGGCCGATTCTAGCTGGAAGACACCAGTAGTATCGCCGCGACTGAGAAGCTCGTAGGCTTTGGGATCGTCGAGCGGAATCTCACTAATATCTATGCTGCAGTCATATACCTTCTTAATAATGCGCAGGGCATTATTAATGACCGTGAGGTTGGACAGGCCCAAAAAGTCCATTTTGAGCAGACCCAGCTCCTCCACGTAGCCCATGGAATACTGCGTACAAGGCATGCCCTTTTGGGCTCGCTGCAGCGGAATATAGTCAACGATAGGTGCTGGCGCAATTACCACCCCAGCCGCGTGTACGCCGTTTGACCGGATCGTGCCTTCAAGCTGAATGGCTAGGTCAATTAGCTGCTTGGCTCGGGCGTTGCTCTGGTACTCCCGCGCCAGCTCCGGATCGGCCGGCACCTTACCCTCAGTGATGCCCGTAGAGACAGCCAGCGGAATGTGCCGACCCTGGATTGGCTCGGGCACCATCTTGGCCAGCCGGTCTACCTCGGGAATCGGGTAGCCCAGCACCCGCCCCGTGTCACGGACGGCGTTACGTGCGGCCATGGTGCCAAAGGTAATAATCTGCGCCACCCGGTCCGAACCATACTTACCCGTCACATACTCAATCACCTCGCCTCGGCGCGTATCCATGATATCAATGTCAATATCCGGCATTGAGATGCGGTCTGGATTGAGGAAGCGCTCAAACAGCAAGTCGTACTTGATTGGATCAAGGTCAGTAATGTTCATCACATAAGCCACAATTGAACCCGCTGCCGACCCGCGCCCCGGACCGAAAATGATGCCCTGATCCTTACC
>JARIHM010000019.1 GCA_029288275.1 Candidatus Saccharimonadota bacterium
AGCTGGGCGATCATGGCCTGAGCCTCCTGCTGACGCTTAGGCTGCCAGCCACGACGCTGCAGGCCGTAGGGCTCGCGGATCACTGGCCCCACCAGCTCAAGCACCATCTCGCTCCAGGCCCGACGGTTCGGTAGTAACGGATCATCAAGCGAGGCCATCAGAAAGAGCGTATGCACCCAGATGGTGAGCTTCGTGGTGGCGGCCCGGGCCAGCAGGCTCAAGTCGAGACCGACAGTAAATGCCTCGAGCGTGGGCGGTAAATCTGGCGAACCCAACAGCTCAAACAAGTACCGAGCCTCATCGTACAGGCTGCCCGGATCTTCAATCGCTACACCGAAGGCCTGAGCAGCCTGAAGGAGACCATGAAGATACCAGCCATTAACCCAATCACACAGCTCGGGATCGCTGGCATGGTAGAGCGTATCGGCTGGGTAATTCGCACCAAAGTCAAAGCCCAGGGTACCTTTTACGCCCGCATGGACAGTCCGAATGTGCTCAGCAGTCGCGTAGGCCTCATCGGCCCCCAGAAACACTACTTGCTGAACGCCCAGGCCAACTCGGCCTAGGTGACCGATAACTCGTCCAGCCAGACGCTCATCAAAGAGCACCTGGCCCGATTCCGCTAGCAGGGCAGGGGGCTGCGTGAGGCCTGCCGAATGAGCCAGCGCCATCAGCACGCGCGGATCAGCCAGCCAAAACGGCAAGGCGATCAGCCGCGCAAACCCATCGACATAACGATGGCCGATCAACCGCCGCAGCTCACTGCCAGCAAACAGCCCCGCATCAGCGGGCCTCGGCAGGGCAGCCTGCTGTGCCGGAGTTCCAAATAACCTATTAAAGTCCACCACACATCCTTCCCATAGGAACGTCGCGCCTGGTCACCATGTTTATGGCATAGATAAGCCAGGAGCGCAAGTGATACAATATGCTTATGTTTGTGATCGGCTTTTTACAATGGTGGTACGGGCCGGGCTGGCAGGAGGCCATTCGGGGAGTCATGCGGCGTCTCAACCGAGCCTACGCCAGTTTTTCTATACCTATCCTTTTGCGGACTTTGTTTGCTCCCTGGCGACGCATCACCACCGCAGCCGACGGTCCCGTTAGCCAAAGGCTCCGTGCTCTGGTTGATAACTTAGTATCACGTGTCGTAGGCTTTTGCGTGCGGCTTATTGCACTTATTGCCGGGGCTGGTTTCTTGTTATTGATCTTACTGGGCGGCAGCTTGTGGGCTCTTCTGTGGCCAGCCTTGCCTATCTTAAGCCTTGTTCTGCTCCTTATAGGAATTATGCGATGAGCAGCTATAGCTTTAATTCCTTGTCACCACAGACGGCCGAAGCCAAGCTCGCACAACGCGGCGCCAAACTAGCTGCGCGCGTGCTCGAAATCCTGGCGCTCGCCCTTGGCCTGGTGGGGCTGGGGCTATTGCTCCTTAGACAAGCCCATGCCCTGGCACTGCTTGGCTTGGCGCTCGTCTGCCTGATGCTCTGGCTCTGGCTTGCTCGCCATATTTTGGCGCTGACGGCCGCACCGTTTGGCAGCACTACGAGGCTCGAGATGCTCTTACCGCCAAGCGTCGTGCCAGGGTATCGTCCCACACTCACCACTCTTGAGCTCTGGAAATTAGCTGCCGATAGCTGGCAAGGGCGGTTTATGGCGGTTCGGTTCGGATTGCACCCAGATGATGTAGCCGATGCTCTAGGGCAAAGCACTATCGCCCACGAACAGGTCTGGGAGCGGGCAGCAGCCCATGCTCAAGCAGTAGGCGTAGATCGCTTGACACCGCCAGCCATTATGGCAGGCTTGTGCGAGCTATCTCCGGAGCTAGGCCATCTGGTAACGGCGCTTAAACTGACCATCAGCGAGCTTGACGAAGGCATTGCTTGGGTGGAGCGGCTCGAAAGCTTTAATGCTGCCGAACGGCCAATTTATGGTGGCATCGCCCGTGACTGGGCGGCAGGTTTTACACCTACCCTCAGCCACTTTGCCATCAATATGAGCCGGGAGGTGGAATTTGGTGGCAAACGGTTCGGCTTGCAGGAGCGCACCAGCCAGCTTGATACGCTTGTTACCAACCTTAATGCCAATGCCGGCACCGTAGCTCTTATTGGTGAGCCTGGCATTGGCAAAACAGCCCTGCTCTATGGCCTGGCCGATCGTCTGCTACAGGGCAAAGAGAGCGGCCAGCTGGCGCATCACCAGATCTTCTCGCTCAGTGCTTCGCTCATCCTGGGCCAGCAAGAGCATACCGGCGACATCGAGCGAATTGTCTTGAGCCTGCTCGGCGAGGCGCTACATGCCGGCAACATCGTCATTGCACTCGACGAGGCTCAGCTGTTTTTTGGCCAGGGTACCGGAGCCGTTAACTTAAGCCAAGTTCTCCTGCCCGTATTGCAAAGCCGCCGGCTCAAACTCGTACTTGGCCTCACACCAGGGGACTGGCAGCGCCTTAAGGCCACCAATAGCGCCATGGCTAGCCTGGTGACTCCGCTCGTACTGACCGAGCCGCCCGAGATTGAAACGATGCGTATGCTGGCCGACCGCGCTCTAGTATTAGAGCAGGGCCGTTTCATCACCACCTATCAGGCACTCCGCGAAGCATACCGGCTGTCTGGTCGATACTACCAGGAGCAGGCTTATCCGGGCCGAGCGCTGAGCTTGCTCGAGGCCGCTCTGAATCATCCAGATGGCAGTTTTATTACCCCCGCCAGCGTGCAGCAGACCATTGAGAGCCAGCTGGGCGTAAAGGTGGGGCAGGCCAGCGCGGCTGAATCTGAGGTGTTGCTCAATCTGGAAGCGCACATCCACGAGCGTATGATTAACCAATCGCGCGCGGTCAGCGTGGTGGCGGCGGCGCTGCGGCGCGCGCGAGCCGGCGTAGCCAATCCCAAGCGGCCAATCGGCTCGTTCCTGTTCCTTGGCCCCACCGGCGTGGGTAAGACTGAGCTGGCTC
>JARIHM010000033.1 GCA_029288275.1 Candidatus Saccharimonadota bacterium
CTGCTAAAGACACGCGTTACACCATCATTACCTTAAGTTTTATTGTATCAAGCAGTCCGGGCTTTGCGCTACCGGGCGGCGGCGGTGAGCGTGCTACCTGCTACGGCTATACTCCAGATCAAAAACAGGCTAAGCGCCACAATGCCGGCTGCCAGCCACATCAGAATATGAATTGCCACCGACCGCGCCTCCTCGTCTGGCGACGACACCACCGGCAGATGCTGGCGCTGGCTCATGGGCATGACTTCGTAAAAATTTGGTGTTTCGTTTGGCTTACGTGCTGTCTTGGCCATCTCGCACCTCCCTCACGGTTGAGAACTGTATGATACCGTGTGGAGACGCCTTAAAACTTTAGCTGAATCGCCAAAAGACGGGTTATCTTATTACTTTATTTGTAGATCGATCCAATCAAGGCTAGGCTAAAGTGACATCCCGAAAATCATGTACGAGATAATTTGCCTCATGCAATTCTAGGGCTGAATGTGACGATAGCACGCCCACTACAGTCATGCCCGCCCGCTTGCCAGCTGCCACGCCGGCAGGCGAATCCTCAAAGACCAGGCATTGATCAGGTGCTACGTTCAGCCTTTGCGCAGTAGCCAGATAGATTTCCGGATGAGGTTTGCCGTTGGTAACGTCTTCATCGCCTAGGATGGCTTCAAATTCTCCCTCAAGCTGGAGCTCTCGTAGCGCAAACTCTCGGTTCTTGGCCGGAGCCGTGGTAGCGATGGCGGTCTTGATTCTGCGCTCATGAAGTGCATTGATAAGCTTGGTTAAGCCAGGAATCTCTTGCATGTACGGCCGAAACAGCTGACGATAAAGAGCTTCTTTCTCTTCGGTGTACCGCTGCTCGGTAACCTTATCGAGCGTTTTACCGAAAATCGATGTAAAGATCTGGTCGTTTTTCTTGCCGGAAACACGCTGCTTAAACTCAGCTTCAGTTAAGGCGATGCCATGCTGTCGAAAGAACGCTTGCCAGGCCTGTTGGTGATATTTCATGTTATCAATCATGGTGCCATCCATATCAAAGATGGCGGCGCGAATATTCGCCAGAGGAATAGTGCTCATATTAACCAAACCGCTCTATTACGCTAGAGCCTAAAACCTATTACGCTGCTGCGCCCAGCTGTTGCTTCACGGCGTTGACCACATCTTCCAGCGTAACCTGGGACTTAATCAGGTACTGGTTGGCGCCCAGACTCTCACCGCGCTGGCGGTCAGTGTCTTGCGACAAAGCGGTCATCATGATGACTTTGGTCTCTTTGGTCTCGGGCGTGGAGCGGAGAATATCTAGTACGTCAAAGCCGGAAATCTTGGGCATCATAACATCGAGTACGATCAGATCGGGCCGCTCGCGTACGGCGGTAGCCAGGGCCTCCTCGCCATCACTAGCGGTAATCACTTGATAGTTTTCAGCGGCGAATCGTGCCGAGTAAATTTCGCGGAGGTTGGTATCGTCTTCGACGAGCAGAATCTTTGCCATGATGCTATCTTTTAACCTTTTAACTTATGCTTAAAGACTGTTAGTCCCATTCTAACTGATACGGTAGTGATGCGCTATGGCTTCATGCTCAGCCGGAACGGGCATGGGAATGGGCCGCGGCGGCGCCAGGGCCGGGCCGGCCTCCGCCTCTGGCATGGGCTGGACCAGGCCGCCGGGCGTGGCGGCGGTGGCCGGTTGAGTCAGGCTAGCCTGGAGTTGCTTAACCTCATCCTCGCTCAATCGTGGCAAGGTGAAATTAAAGGCCGAGCCCTGACCTAGCTTAGACTCTACCCAGATGTGGCCGTTAAAGGCCTCTACCATGCGCCGGCACAGGTACAGACCCAGACCGGTACCGCCAATGGTACGGATGGCGGAGCTATCAACGCGGTAGAACTTCTGGAACAGGTGCGGGATGTCTTCGGCGGCGATGCCCATGCCCGTGTCACTAATGCTAACTTTGACTTCCTTGGCATCGCCACTCATGGTGACCTTGATGCCACCGGCCTCAGTGTATTTGATGCCGTTGTCGATCAGGTTCATGACCACTTCACGCAGACGCTCGGGGCTGGCCGCTACGTAGAAGATAGGCGCGATCGATTTACCAACCGAGTTCGACGTTTGTAATACCAGGGTCAATTTTTTCTTTTGGGCGGCAAACTGCATGTCCTCGACGGCGGCCTGGAGTAGCTCGCCGACGTTGACCGGCTCGAGACGACCAGTGAGATTGCCTTCCTCGGCCTTGGTCACGTTGAGCAGGTCGCGGAATAGTTCGCCCAGGTGCTGAATGGTCTCGTGCGACTTCTCGAGGTATTTCTTGGCCCGGTCATCAATGGTAGCCACATTGGGGTTCATGGCCAATGAGATGTAGCCTTCAATAGCCGCCACTGGTGTGCGCATTTCATGGCTGGCGGTGCTTACAAACTCGTCTTTTTGGCGCTCCACAGCCTTTTCTCGGCTAATGTCGCGGAATAGCGCGATGGCGCCGGTGATAGCGTCATTATTATCGGTGATGGGCGAGATCGACAGGCTCAGCTGCACCTTGCGCCCGGAGCGGGTGGTGGCTACTAGGTCGTCGCGCACCACCGGCTCATGCTTGCTCCAGACATGCTGGAATGGCTCGTTGAGGCTGGTGATCTCTTTATCATCCGAAGTGCGCAGTTGCAGTACGAGTTTGTAATCGATACCCTGCGCACTGCTCTCATCCCAGCCTGTGAGTTGCTGGGCGGCCTTATTGAAGAGCTGGATCTGGCCGTTCACGTCCACTACCATCACGCCTTCACTAATGCTCGACATCAGCGCTTGCGCCTTGAGCTGTTCCTGCGACAACTGGCCCGACAAGCTCACGAGCTTGTTCGATTGAGCGTTGGCCCGACGACTGCGGTAGTGCACCCACTCAGCCAGGCCTGCCGCCAAGAGTGTGATAATGAGCTGAATAATGTGATCGCGAATAAAAGGCGCATGGAGGCCTTCCTGAATGAGCGCGAAAACGTAGTAGGCCACCGTGCCGCCCAGTACCACAACCGTCTCGGTGGTGCCAAAGATACCGGCCACCACGATGGCTAGGAGCCACAGCGAGTAGTACGGCGAGTCGAGGCCGCCGGTGGAGGCGATGACGAGCACGAAGTTTGAGGCCGTAATGAGGGTCATGATGAGGGTGGAAAATGCCAGCCGCCGCCGGCCCACCACTTGATGGAACGTCAAAAAGTAGACCACGCCCAGCGCGCCCAGAATCGCAGCTGTCAGCGATGTGCTGGTATTGGCAAGTAAGCCCGGTTTTAGGCCATACAACGCAAAAATACCCACAGCGATACAGGCGCCAATAATCGCCTGGATGCGCGCTAGCAAAATAAGACTACGGTCGCGTTGTTCCACATTCCACCATGATGCTTATGGTTGATTATGCGGGAAAGGTGCGGAGGGCGCAAGTTCATCTTTGAATATCGTGCTTAGCTGTGCCAAGCTACTATGTGATCGTGACCTTGCTTTGCTTATTATTTCGCTAAATTATGCTACAGTATGGCGAGCAATCGCCTGATTGCGCACCCATCCCTGCGTTAGGAGATTCGCGTGCTCCGCGTTTCGTTTGTTCGACTCGGCGTGCTCTTGAGCGTTGGCTGCCTGCTCGTAGCTTGCTCTGGCGGTGGCAACACGTCTTTGCCGGCCAAGACGAGCCTGCCGACGTCGTCCCTTGCTACAACGGTGCGACCGCCTGTTAGCTCTCCGACCGCCTCGGCGCCGTCGCTGCCGGTGACGACATATCAGTTCAATCTGAAGACCCCGGATGGCTATCAGGAGGCAGTAACGCTGGAGCTCGGCCAGCCTCGACCGGCCAGCCAGTGGATCCAGGCACCCGGCTCGGCCTGTCAGATCAACGCTCAAAAGGACGAGGTGGTGCCGTTTACGGTCACCATGCGCAATACCACGCCGGATTTTAGCTACCAGGTTAGCTTTGATCTGCGCTCGGCCACGGTTGACACGAGTCTGTATCTGGAAGTAGAGGCTGGTGGTTCGGGTTCGTGCAACACGCACTTTGGTTATGACACCACCGAGGGTCGCATTGTAACAGTGAGCTCCACTGGCGAGTTGTCGACGGGCCAGAGCGCTGTGGCATACGGCCTGGTGGGCTATAGCAACTACCGCAGCCCCGCCGGCGACCAGGCTGCCAAGTTGGCCGACGTGTTCCTGATGCTCGGTCCGGCATCGCAGATTACTGATCTGACCGGTGGCCCATCAGTCCACGGTCCGGCCGGCGGCGTCATTTTTGACGCGGTATTCGTACCCCTGGACGGCCACGCCAATGGCTGTACTGCTTCGCTTAACAGCAACCAGACGCTGGCCTGCTAAGGTAACCGCCACTCGCCTCCCGTACCACTAGGTGCGGGAGGTTTTCTCTAGACGTGGCCTGCAAATTATGTTATCTTACGCTAGTTGATTAGATATGGTCCCATCGTCTAGCGGCCTAGGACATCGCCCTCTCACGGCGAAGATCAGGGGTTCGAATCCCCTTGGGACTACCAGGAATTATTTTTGGCTCTAAGGAGCCTTTTTGTATGTAATCAGAAATAGTATCGAGCCTCTTGCGATGGGATGCGTCGGGCTTATATTTCTGAATTTCACGGAGTAGCCTCCCCCGAATTTAAAAATCTAAAGCACGAAAATCTTTTTCATGGTCAGGCTCTCATTGAACCGTATATGAAAACCCCCGGCTAAGCCGGGGGCAGGTTGGGTGCAGAAGCGGTGGCTCTGCACGGCGGGAAGACGTCATCGTTACGGTTACTGCGGCTGATCCACACAGTGGGGACGGCCGCAGCCTCGTTATACTGGCGGCGGGTAAAATCTATCCGCAGGCGGCCGATAGCCACTACCTCGTGGGCCTCCGTGGGGAAGTCGGGGGTGGCGTACCTTACGTCGCCCAGAAACTTCAGGGCGACGCGGGCGTAGCCGCTGTCGATCTGCTCCTGGCTGATGGCGCCGTAGCGTCGCGTGAAGCTCAAGAAATCCTGCGATACGACCCCGCAGAAGCCCACGGCACTCCAGTAGTCCTGCCATGCATCCGGATGGTAAGACAAGTATCGCCTTACACACCAGCTGATGCTGGGCCGAGCCGGAATGGGCGCGGTGACAGCCGCCCACAGCTCATCGCAATCGGTTTCGAGCAGTTCCACAAAGACGCGCTGGTTGAGGCCCCAAGCGTCTAGACGCTTCAAAACCGTAGCGATAAGACCCCGGCTACAAACTTCAAACCCAAGCTCCCATATCTGGAAGGTCTCACCCCCTTCGCGACGTCCAAAGAGGGTAGTAATGTGCGCTAGGTCGCCGAAGCGGAAAAGCGCGTTGTGTAGGGCTTGCTGGTTGTAGGGCTCCACAGCGAAAACTGCGTACAAAGTACTCACCTCCTCATAAGGCAGCCTTCCTCTATATTATACAATTATATATAACCTGTGTCAACTTCTTATTCCCGTGAATTGCCATTTTTATTTGGCTGGCGTATTGAGTTCCTGATGTCGCATCGATATCCCGGGGTTTTGCAGCGCCTTACTCGGGCTCCAGAAGTTATTGAAGGGAGACTCAGCTGAGCCTCCCTTTGCGTTACAAGCGTATCTCCAAGAGCGGTAGCGTGCGGCCTGGGATCGAACCACTGGGTAGCTCACCGATCTTGGTTGCGCCCATATGCAAATAGAACGCTTCGGCATGCGGATCGGAGTGGATGCTTAAGATAGTGAAGCCCAGGCGCCGAGCATGTTCGAGCGCCGCGCGGAATAGCGTACCGCCCAGGCCCTTGCCTATATGGGCCGGATCAACAAACAGATCATCAAGCTTACCCTTTGGTGGTGTGCCCGCAAGCTGGTAAAAACCAGCTAATTTGCCATCCTCTCTGACTACGCCTATCAGTCCAGATTCGCAGTCTTGGCAAGTAACGACGAGCTCATGGCGACAGGCCTCCATGAACTCGGAGCTATAGCCCCAATGGGCTTTGCTTCGGAAGGCAATATCCGTCAGGACGGTGGCGTCCTCTGGTTGGGCGGTTTGCTGGGTTACCATGTTGTGATTATATCCTAATATTGACAAATTATGGCATAATAGTATAAATAATAGGTCGTCATCACATGGCGCGAACCCATTCCCCTTTCACGAGTCGAAAGTTGGTGAACCAATATGACAAGTGCTGCTGGCTTCACATTCACGCTCACCTCAGCCGACCTTGGCGTTGGAGCGGTGGTAGGCATCGCGGCCGCGGCAGCTGGTTTCGTTGCCTGCGGTGCTATCGATGGTGCTTTTTGCCAACATGGACCGCGGCAGCAAGCTGATCAACTTCTTCGGCGCCGGCGTCGTCCGGTGGCTGCTCATTCTGGCAGCGGCCGGAGTCGGTGGCTGGTTCGGCTTCATGCTGATGCATTAAAGCCGCTGAACGACCAGAAGACCCTCCAACCCCCGAAGCATCGCTCCTTAGAGTGTAGTGCTTCGGGGTGTTTTTTTATTATGTTATTTCTACTCTTGCAGATTTGGATTCATCCTATATCATGTCAGTAAGTTCTAACGAACTTTGACGTATAAGCGAACAACGGCGTCTAATCGGACGTCGGTAGCGACTGCGATGAAGGAGCCTACTCCTCATGCTCAAGCGTTCAGCCCGCACCTTGGCGGCGCTCATGCTGGCCCTGGCGGCCATGCTGGGCCTGGCCGCGGCCACCGCTGGTTCGGCCATGGCGGCCCCGTCGCCCTATAGCGTCGGTACTCCCGTGCTCATCCCGGACGAGGGCATGTACTGCTACAACTGGGCCGACGAGCAGTTGTCGACCGTGGCCGACATCGAGTGGCACTACGTTGGTTTGTCCGGCCGGGCCGATCAGAACAATATGGCTTGTCGCTACATGATCACGTCCGGCTTGGGCGAGAACTACGAGGGCGGCGGCATGCTCCGCTGGATCGGTTGGATCGGTGCCACGCCGGTCTTCAGCGCCCCCATCGACTATCGTGACCTCTGCCACATGCAGTACGGTCCTGAGGTTGGCGTGGCCTGGATCGACCAGTCCGCCAAGTACGTGGCTGCCAACCCGGCGGTTCGCATGATCACTCACAGCGGCTGGTACTGCATCGGTCAGCCCGGTAAGAGTTACGACCAGAGCTCGCATCAGTAGGCTCATGCAACGGTCGCCCCTTCCTTTTTGTAGGAAGGGGCGATTTTTAGTGTCCTAGCTATAAAACATTTACTTTTTATTAATTAATGATATAATATTACCTATCGTTGTCAGTACCCCAACAAGCCAAGGAGACCGACGTGGACCAGGATGAGCTGAGCCGTACCCAGGAGGTCTGGTTCCTGGCCAAATTCCTGCTGGGACAGCCGGAGGGTCGGTCCAACCTCACTAGACTGTGCGGAGTGTGGTCGGGCCACGGTGGCGTTCCGAGGTTCATCGCAGCGCTGGCCCAGCGGGTCGAGCAGTTCTCGGACGGTGAGGTCACCATCCGGCGAGTGTCCGCCCAATCGCTGGAGGGCCGGGTGCCCGTGGTTCACGGCTCGATGGCGTACCTGGCGACCTGTCCGGCCGACACACCGGAGGGCATCAAGTCGCTCGACGACCTGCCCGGTGGCGCCACCGTGTACCAGGTGGGCCCCTACGCCAAAGGCTGCGTCAAGCTGAAGCTGGACTAGCAACGAACTGGTCCCTGCTGCTCGAGAGAGCGGCAGGGACCTTTGCTATATCCAGGCTCGTATTAATTGTTGTTCTGGTCTGGCTGAGGAATTGGCAGGCCGGTATCGTCCCAAACATTGCCGCTAAACGCGGCTAACGTCACACCGGTGCCGATCTTGACGGCGCCGTATTCACCATGGTGGCCAAAGCGGTTGTTGGTGACCGACACGGTATTGAGTGTGCCGCTCAGGTCTGAATTACGCTTTTGTGAAATATTGAAGCTATAGCCGCCCCAATCAGCCCAGTTCGAATCGAGCAAGACGGTACCGGTGGTGCCGAAGTCCTGCGTAATCTGGACCGATGAATTGGCGTAGGAGCCATTGGGATTCAGGTTGTTGTGGACCACCTGAATATTGGTGCCATCCAAAATCTGGACACAGTCGTTGTGGGTGCCGTCAGTGGTATTCGGGTCAACGGCGTACCATTGCATATCGTGGATGTAGGAATCACGGACGGTCGAGTTGTTGCTCAGCTTCATACCATCGACTGAACCGTGGACATTGACGCGTAGGATAGTAAGGTTCTCGCCCCAGATGCCGTCGATTAAGACAGAAGGATTCATGGGTACGAATTCGGAATCTTCTACAATGAGGTTCTTGCCGCCGCGGTGGGTGTAGGGTGCGGTGCTGTCCTCTACTTGGGTATCGAGGAGCGCCGTGTTGCTCGTGGCCTTGCCGCCGTGGAAGATGCAGTTTTTAAAGGTAATATTGCTGCCCGTTACTTTGATGAACCCACGGAAGTCTTTGCCTGCAATGGTCTGACCGTCGTAGGTCGAGTCAAAGGTCTGATCGCCGCTAACTATCGTGAGCGTCGTACCAGTGGGAACACCGGTATTGGTGGCGTCGGGCTTGGCACCAGAGATGGGCGTGCTCGTGGGGGTGAGTGTTGGGGTAGGCGTGGGGGTAACAGTAGGTGCAAAGACCACGTCCACCCAGTAGTTGGCGCCTGAACCGCTCGTAGCCGGGAAGGCGCTGACGCCCTGAGCATACACGCCATTAGGAGAGGCTGCGGTATTGGCCGGTGCATGCAGCGGGCCAGCATTACGGCCACTCAAGCTGAAATAATTGGCATTCTTGCCGTAGTGACCAGTATTGGTGTGGTACGACACCACATAGAGAGTGTTAGCATTAATGGCGATGGGCTGGGCAAATTTAGCGGTTTGCCAGCCCGATGCAGTTTCACTAGTAAAGGTTACCGAGGCAAGGAGCTGGCCAGTGTTACTCCAGAGGCTGCCAGTGTGAACGCCGGTATTTGCTTTAGCTTTGTAAAAGCGCACAGCGCTAATGGTGCCGGCAGAGTCGGTAGTGAATTTGAGACCGAGCTCGGTGGGCGTGGTGTCGGCGACTATTTTAGCCGGCTTGGCAGTATTGCTCCAGAAGGAGTAGGTTGAAGCGGCAAAACTATAAAGCACCACGCCGATGCCGACAATCGCCACAATGCCGATGGCCATAAGTGCCTGCCAGCGGCTGAGTTTGAGGGGTTTGAATAGATTAACGGCGCCGAGCTGGCCGAGTAGTGATCGTGAACGCCGTCGTGACCGACTACGGCTCGAGCGGGTTGGAGTGGCTCGTTTTTTGGTAGTTTTGGTGTTTCTGGGCATCATTTTCCCTTAAAAGTGCTTATGGTTATTGTTAGTATAGCTTGAATATGGCTTTTGTAAAGGTTCAAAGTGGAATGTCTTATGAGAAAGCTTCAGAATGATAAGGGCTGATAATGGTTTACTTTTATAAAATTATATTTTATAATAAATTGTCGTTATTCAGCGATCAAGCGCTCTGATGAGAGGATGAGTTGTGGCGGCAAAAGATACGTGCAAAAGCTCCGGTAGGTGTCGGTGCCAAAAGCCTGCTCGCTGGCGCAAGACCGGCATCTGCATCTGCGCCCAAGGCGGCAAAAAGAAGAACAAGCATTGCGGTAACCACGAGTCTGGTTGCCACGCCTGGTGCGCTGGCTCCAGTCCCGAGACTACGGTTCGCGAAGAACCGCGTGGTGCCAAAT
>JARIHM010000042.1 GCA_029288275.1 Candidatus Saccharimonadota bacterium
CGTAACAAGCGCGTGAGCGCTGACGAGAAACGTCAGCAGGCCGAGCAGGCCGAATCCGAGGCTCGAGCCGCACTTAATCGCTTCAAGGCTGAGGCGGCCGAGCGGGTCCGCGCCATGGAAGCGCTGCGGTTGCAGGCCGAACGAGTACCCACGCTTGAAGCGGAGGTGACGAAGTTGAGGCAGATGCTGGAGCAGCAACCCTATGTGCCCGATGCGCTCGCCAGTCGTGTGTCTGCCGCGCTGAACGGGGTAACCCCGGGAGGCTTGGCGTGAGCAATATGACCGAGGCGAGAATCCTGCGAGTACTGGAGGAGAAGTTCAAGGGGCGTCTCGAACGCAAAGGGACCAGCGATATCCTGGCCAAGTTTCTGGTAGCTTTGGGCTTCAGAAATGAGGGGGAACATCGCCGGGCGCTCGAGACTCAGCTGGTTAAGCTGGAGACCCGCGGCCGAATTAAGTACAAGCGGGCGGGTATTCAAGGGGCGTTCCTCTGGATTGCCCTGCCCAAGCTAGCACCGGTTGACACTGTTCTCGAAGAGGAGGAGGGGCCGGAAGTGATTGCGCAATCTGGTCGACGCCGGACGTGCTCGCCACTCCGGGCTGGTGGTGAGTTCATCCCCTCAGTGTTGTCTGATGATCTGGTGGGACCGGTGACGACACGTCAGGTAGCACCCGATCTGGCGACCGACCCAGATGTGCAGGAACTCGTGCTTGAGCAGCTTCCTCGAGGAGAGATGCTGACCGAGGCGGACCTCCTGAACCGCTGCCAGCAGGCATTGGTGACACTCGATCCTCAGCTGGAAGATTCGGCCCGCGTGGCCAGTCGACTGGTGAAACAGCTCAGGGTGAGCCATCAGATCGAGCAGGCTGAGCCCGGTCTCTACCGGGTTGGAACGCTCACTTGGGAGCAAGCCCTGATGCGACTGCTGCCGGTCCATGAACAGGTCAAACAAGACCTAGCCAAGGAACGGGCCACCAACGCCAGGCTGATCAAGGAGCTTGCGCAGGCTCAGCAAGCGGCTCAATCGGTCCTTACCGAAGAGCAGCTGCAGAAGCTCCTCGACCGGCTTGAACAGGCCGGGAAGGATCTGGAGGGCGCCCTGAAACTCAAGGAAGAGGCCGAGCAGCGCATGGCCGAACTTGAGACCGCCAAGGCTGAACTCGAGGTTCGGCTGAAGCGGGCCGAGAGCAAGGTCACGAACGGAGGGAGCAGTATGAGCGCCGACACCCGTGCGCGCCTCCAGGAGGCGCTTCGCACGTTGTAGGCTTCTAGACACGTCTAGAGCTTGGGCCGCACACCATTGGTGTGCGGCCCTACTTTTTTGCGGGTTTATATTAAGCGTTGGAGCGAGCGTACTCAGTGACGAATTGCTCCACTACCTGGGCGTAGCATTCCAGATCCGGCAGATCGACCCACTCACCTGGGCCATGGTGATCGCCGCCGGTTGGTTGAACCACAATGGTGGGGATGCTGTGAGCGGCAAAGAAGCGCGCATCGGAGGCGCCATAGGCTAAACTGCCGGTCAGCGGCCGACCGAGTGCATTTTCAGCAATCTGGCGAAAGAGCTTGATGGGACCAGTCTGCGGCGAAGCGTAGGCAGGGCTTGAGAGTAAGACTTCGGTTTTTAGGCTTGGTAGGCCGAGCTTGGCGGCTTCGGCCCAGGCCAGCACCTCGTCGGGTTCGGTACCAGGAGCAAGGCGCATGTCAAATTCAGCAACAGCCTCGGCTGCCACTTGGTTGGGAACCTGGCCGCCCTCCAGACGACCTAAGTTCAGCGTAGTGTGAGCGTGACTAGCATCACCACACGGCTCAGCTGGCAAGTGAGCGCGCAGGGCGTTTACAAAAACTATTATTTCATCAATCGCATTCACGCCCAGCCATGGCCGCGAACCATGGGCAGCTCGGCCTTGGGCGGTGACGCGCCAATGCATCATGCCCTTGGCGCCGGTCTCGATTGCCCAGTTGAGGCCACCATCGGGAATGAGTGCCACATTGCCACTGTAGCCTTGTTCCAATAACCATTTGACGCCATCATGGCCGCCGATCTCCTCGTCGGTAGTAATCATAAGACCTAGATCATAGTGCGGCAGATCGTCGGCCAACTGCTGTAATAGCGCTATAAATACTGCTAGACCTGACTTCATATCATACGTACCGCGCCCAATCAGCCGGTTACCATCGCGACGCGGCTCAAACAGTTCTGGACTGGCTGGCACCACATCCAAATGGCCGACCAGCCAGAGCTTGGGCGTTTTGGTGGGCCGGGTGGTAGCTATCAGCGACGGCCGGCTTTGGTGCGTGTATCGATGAATGGTTAGGGGCAACTCTGCTAATTGCTGATGGATCCAATCGAGTGCCGCCAGATTGGTAGCGTCGTCGCCGGAGACAGTCGGAAAACGAACCAGCGACTCCAAGAGTTGGAGCGTAGTTTTGGTAGCGGTGGCGGGGGAGAGCGCTGGCATGAAGAATTCCTAGTTAATCACAAAGAAAGCGCCGCTTGGAGCGGCGCCGGGTGGTGGACTTAGCTTATTCTAAGCGTCCTGACCGGTCACCGCTGACTCCATAAACAGGCACAGTACAAACCAGCCCATGGCTAGGGTGGTGTAGTGACCGTTTTGTGTGGCGGTGGCGTGTGTCATATGAGTACCGTACCACTCATTTTTATTATTGTCAAGACATAAAGTTGACATTCTAGCAAAATCTATGTTATAATATAAAAAGTACGTGAACAACTCAAGAGGAAAGGGGTGCGTCGTGTTCGACGCCTACACCAAGCAGTTGAAGGCCATCCGGCCGGAGCCGACGCGGGTTGCCCGGGCCTTGGCTCGGGTGGAAGCCATCTGCGGAGTCGTGTTCTTCCTGTCGGCGCTGAGCTTCACGATCCAGATCGGCGTGCATGACCTGTCGGCCGAGGAGATCATGGCGCTCACGCATTCCTTCGTGTGGTTGCCCTTCGTGGCGATCGCGGGAGGCATCGCAGGCGTGTCGCGTTTCGTGTTGAAGCGCCGCCAGGAACGGGCGTTCGAGGCCGAGCGTGCCGCTCGCGTCGCGGAGCTCGTGGCCGAGTTGCAGAACCATTGGTTCCTTGCGGATATTGGCACGACCGGCCGCTCCACCTTCCACCTGCGCTTCAACGATGGCGACGCCAGGACGACGCTGGGCCAGCTCCACTGGGCCAGTCTCCATTGGCTGTACTCGACCAAGCCTGGTCTGTGGGTCCAGTTCCCCGAAGCCTACGTGCTTTGCGGGCAACTGCGTCCCGGCCGGGCAATCGTGGTGCGCGACGCGAACAACTCGTTCGGTCTGAAGGCCTACCAGCCACCCAAGCAGCCCATCCAGCACACTCTGGCCGAGCTGGGCTGATTCCCCTAGGTTCACGTACAGGGCCGTTCTCCTCCGGGAGGGCGGCCTTTTACGTTTTCGTGAGACCGTTGACGTTCAATGTCTTTTATGACATGATGCCAGTCCAATCC
>JARIHM010000053.1 GCA_029288275.1 Candidatus Saccharimonadota bacterium
ACCTCGTCCACAATGCCAAAGGCATCTACGAGCGAGGTCTTGCGGTCAATCATCTGCAGCAAGCGATCGTTCGGAATAGTAATGAGCGTATCAACGTTGTCTTTCAGGTCAGCAATGCCATTCTCGGCACTGCGCCGGCGACGCTCACCTTCAAAGGTAAAGGGCTTGGTCACAATAGCCACTACCAGCGCACCAGCCTCCCGCGCCGCTGCCGCTACGAACGGCGCGCCGCCCGTACCTGTGCCACCGCCTTCGCCGAGGGTAATAAAGACCATGTCGGCGCCCTTAACGGCTTCGTAAATTTCTTTTTCGCTCTCTTCGGCTGCCCGGCGACCCACCTCAGGATCAGCCCCGGCACCGAGGCCGCGCGTCGTTTCGCGGCCAATATGAATCTTATTGTGCGCTTTTGAATGCAACAGCGCCTGGGCGTCGGTGTTAATAACAACAAACTCGACACCTAACATTTTGGCCTCAATCATGCGGTTTACCGCTGAATTGCCGCCACCCCCAACTCCTATAACTTTGATCCGGGCCGAAGTATCGACCTCGGGCAGTATCTCTGCCATGCGACGTAACTCCTTACCACCAAAGAACCCGCCTTAACGCTCGTCTAACGTGGTCGTTAATGTATGGGTACACGTTGGAGTCTACAGTGCTTGTTCAAACAATGCAAATTAATTATTCGCCTCAAACAAGCCAAAATTATTGTATATTTTTAGTATTCAATAATGGTGTTTTGAGCTTCTGTTTAGGGATTGAATTTTTGAATTTCTTATGCTTATGAAGTAATTTCTAAAAATCTACCCGAGTACTATTTTTCCACACGTTTGGCTAAAAATGTGTTCATCACTATTGCATTATTTTGTATAATATGTTATTATGATTTTTATCAACCATTCCTACACCCTGAAGGGGTTGAAGTACCGTGCGGAAGAAGATCATTGTGCGTGGGGCGACGCTCGTCCTGTCCTCCCTGGGCGCCTTCATCGGCTTCGTCCTGCTGGTCATCGGACTGGTGCAGGGCAATTCGTCCGTCACCTGGACGGGTGCCGGCCTGATCATCGGCGCAGCCGTGGCGACCGTCGCGGTGCTCCTGCTGATCGGCAGAAGTGGCGCGACCATCGCCAAGAAGTTCGCCTCCGAGGTCAAGATCCAGCACCGCAGCCCGAGAGTGATCAACCCCGAGGGGCTGCTGCGCACGCCCAACTCGGATCCGGCCAAGCCGCACCACGCGGACGAGCCCGGCGCCGATCTGTAACCACACGCGGGGTCTTCGGACCCAACCGCCCGTCGTCTCTGACGACAAAGGCCCGAGCCTCCCCGGCTCGGGCCTTCCTACGTTCATAGCTTGGCCCCGAGCGCAGACGCGCCCGGGGCCTTTACGAACTTAGCCGATCTCAACCTCCATCGAGCCACCCTTGCTGCCAGTGACAACCTTGGTCGTCTTTGCCTTCTTGCCCGTGATGACCGTCTTCTTCTTTCCGGTCACTACCTTCTTGGCCATTTCAGCTCCTCTCGAAGTGATTTACGGCAAGAAATTCTTGAAGATACCCTTGATCTTATCAACCGTCTGGCCAATGCCAGCGCCCGGCTGGGGTGCTACAGCCCCGTGGCTCATGTTCTCGAGCATAAGGCCCACAGGGGCGGCAAAGGCCGGGTCGTTAATGCGATCTACGATGCCACTAAAACCTTCGGGCTTGCCAATAGTAGCCGGCAGCTGCAATAGTTCCTTAGCCAGCTCATCGATGCCGGCCATTTTGGCGCCGCCGCCAGTGAGTACTACGCCGCCGGGCAGCAAATGATCCTTACCCACTTTTTTAAGCTCCGTCCGGACCAGCTGGAAGATCTCCTCCAGCCGGGCGCCGGCAATATTCTGGAGCTCACGACGAGCTACCAGATTGTCATCGCCCTCCAGCTCCTCAATGCGGATCTTCTCAGCCAAGTTAACCTTACTGGCGTGAGCCCGCACGTACTTCAGCTTGATCTTCTCGGCCGTGTCCACATCGGTCTTCAGGCCGATGGCCAGGTCGTTCGTGATGTGACCGGCGCCTACCGGTAACACGCTGGAGTACAGTACATCGCCCTCTTCATAGATCGCAATGCCCGTAGTGCCGCCGCCAATGTCGACCACCGCCACACCGAGTTCTTTTTGCCGTTTGCTTAAGACCGCCCTGGCAGCCGCCAAGGGCACCAATACCTGGCCCTGAATCTCAATACCGGCTTGATAAATACTCCGATCAAGGTTCTTAATGGCCGGGGTGGCACCGGTCACAATATGCGATTCCACCTCCAGCCGCACCCCGTTCATGCCCACGGGGTCCTTAATGTTGGTCTGCGCATCCACGGTGTAACTACGCGGAAATACCTGGAGAATCTCTCGGTTGGGGGGCAGCTGAATAGCTGTAGCCGCCTCTTCCACGCGGTGCAGATCATCGACGGTAATTTCCTGATCAGCCCGGCCCACCGCAATTACACCCTTCGAGTTCAGACTCTGTACATGCGCACCATCGATACTAATCGTAGCGCGGTCGATCGCCACGCCAGAGATTCGCTCGGCCTCGTCCACTGCCGCAGTAATACTAGACACGGTCTCTTCCACATCGACCACCACACCCTTGCGCAT
>JARIHM010000063.1 GCA_029288275.1 Candidatus Saccharimonadota bacterium
GATGCAGCGTAGTCTCGTGGGCTCGGAGATGTGTATAAGAGACAGCTACTGGCGCGGCTGGAAAGGCCGCGCGCCCGGACGACGAGAGGAGACGCCGTGAGCTTCGCCCCCGCGCAGATCGCCCAGCTGCTCAAGCCGATCAACCACGCCCGCGTCCTCAGCGACGGCAAGGGGCACGCCCACGTCTCGCAGCAGGACATCCTCGCCCACCTGATCCGCGTGTTTGGGTTCGGCAACTTCGACATCGAGGTGCTCGCCACCGACTGCGTGTTCGAGCAGGAACGCGCCAACGCGCAAGGCGAGGGCACCAACCGCTTCGACGTCTGCTACCGCGCCCTAGTGCGGCTCACCATCCGCGACCACGCCGGGACGACGGTCTGCCAATACGAGAACGGGTCCACGGCGACCGCGCAGAACCAGTCCCGCGGCGACGCCCACGACCTCGCCTACAAGTCCGCCATCAGTCTCTCGGTGAAGCGGGCCGCCATCGCGCTCGGTGACCAGTTCGGGCTCTCGCTCTACAACAAGGGCCAGCGCACCGCACTCGTCCGCGGAGTCATCGGCTACGACGCCGGCGACGACCACGAGCGCCACGACGTGCAGGAAGGCATCGAGCAGCAGGTCGCACTCGGCCACGACGAGGTCGACATACCGCTCGACGCCGACACTCCGGCCGAACGGCTCAAGACCACACCGCCCGACGACCCGTTCTACGACGCGAAGCCGCGCGCCACAGGCGACCGACAGGCCACGACGCGGCAGGTCGGCACCGTCAACGCCCGACTGACCGAGCTCGGGATCACCAACCGCGACGAGGCACTCGCCAAGGTCGCGGCGATCATCGGCCATCCCATCGCCAGCCGCAACGACCTCACCCGCTCACAGGCGTCGAAGGTCATCAAGGCGCTGGAGGCCGACCTCGAAGCGCCATTCCCCGAGGCGGCGACCTCGTGACCATCCTCGCTCGCCTCGCCGACTGGCTGCTCGGACCACGCTGCGCCGTCACCCAGGAGCGTGTCTACGAGCGGGATCGCGCGTGGCATGAGGCGCTGGAGCACAACGGCGAGGGGGCGTGCAGGTGACCACCTACGCCACGTGCGCCTGTGGCGCCGAGCTGACCACCGAACGCGCCGCCATCGAGCAC
>JARIHM010000070.1 GCA_029288275.1 Candidatus Saccharimonadota bacterium
CTCACCGTTGAAGGTATGCGTGCCTACGGCATTGTGCCGCTCACGCTCAAGGGCACTACGCTAACCCTAGGCACCAGCGAGCAGACCAATCGCAACCTCTTGGAGCCGTTGCGTGCCCGCCTTGGCGCCAGTGGCTACACCGTTGAGTTCGTGTTTATTTCACAATTTGGTTGGCAGCGACTTTTTAACCGCTTCTCTGTGGCACTCAATGAAGATATCCTCGAAAGCGGCCATTTTGAGGCCTTTAGCCAGCAGATTACCAACTTAGAGCCCAAATTCATGTTTGAGCCCGTAGCTCAAATGGCTTATCAGCTCGGCGCATCAGATATCCATATTGAGCCCGAAGAAAATGAGGCCCGCATCCGCTTCCGCATCGATGGCACGCTCCACCCCATCCTCACGCTCACCAAGGAGCGCTACGATCTCTTCACGTCCGACCTGCAGATTCGGGCCAACGTCAAATGGGGCGGCGATCAGCCTCAGGGCGGCCGCGTCAGTACGCAGGTAATTAATCCGGATGGCGATTTTATTCAGCTCAATATGCGGCTCGAAACTGTCCCCAGCCTGCACGGTCAAGATGTAGTCATTCGTTTATTCAACCTGAGCGTAAAATACCTCACGCTCGATAACCTGCAGCTCACCTCCAAGCAGCGCGAGACGCTGGTGCGCGCTACTTCTCATCCGCGCGGCATGGTGTTAACGGTTGGCCCGACTGGCTCGGGCAAGACCAGCACGCTCTACTCCATCATGAATCATCTCAACAATGACGAGATTAAGGTCGTAACCCTCGAAGATCCGGTGGAATACGAGCTAGAGGGCATCTCGCAGATTCCTGTCCGGTCAGATAACGAGCAGCTCTTTATCGAAAAGCTCCGGGCCGTACTTCGAGAAGACCCCAACATTGTCATGATCGGCGAGATTCGTGACGCCGATACCGCCAAGACGGCCCTCCAGGCGTCTCTCACGGGCCACCTGGTACTCAGCACCTTCCACGCCGCCTCAAGCAGCGCCGCCATCACACGTCTGATGGATATGGTAGGCCAGAATCCGCTCCTGGCTTCATCTATCCGATTAATTATGGCCCAGCGGCTCGTCCGGCAGCTCTGTAGCGTCTGTAAGGCCAGCTACAAACCCAACAAGCAGGAATTGCTAGAGATCAAAACAGCCTTGCAGGGTCTGCCCGAGAAAGAGCAGCCCAACTACGATGAACTTAAGCTGTTTAAACCAGTGGGATGTGATGTCTGCCATCACTTTGGCTACCGGGGCCGCATCAGCGTAGTGGAGCAGCTCGATATGACCCCCAAACTCCAGGAGCTTGTAGCGGCTGGTACGGCCGCCACCACGAGCCAGGTAATCGAGCAGGCTGCGGTACGCGAGGGCATGATGACCCTCCTGCAAGACGGCGTGCTTAAGGCGGTAGCCGGCAAGACCACGCTGGAAGAGGTCTACTCAGCCGTCGGCGAATAAAAGCCAGCGCTTATTTAGAAGCCAGTCAGAATCTTATCGCCCTGTGTGTCAGCCGGGATGGGGTACCACTGAGGTGAGCAGCCGCTAACCGTAATAGTAGGCTGGTTGATGGGTGCATTTACGTTTCCGCCAGGATGAATCTGAGCGCATGGAGTGTGGTCGAATCCTAGCCAATGGCCGGTCTCGTGGTTGATGAGCTCAGCCTGGTAGTCGGTCAGCGTGCCCTTCCAAGCCGTAGGCACGGTTGCCCAGGCGCTAGTACTAATAATCACATTATTTCCGGCCTGGCAGGTAGTATGGCCGGTACAGGCCGGGTTGAAATCAACCAGGCTGGCCGGGGTAGCCAACCAGAGTGTGAAGTTGCAATCCGTAGCCGCTGGCGCTAAGAGCAAGCGGCCACCCAGTCCCCAACCGCTTGCGCTACTTAGCGTGGCCGCCGCTTTAGCCGCCAGCGCCGCCGCTTGAGCTGCCGGCACATTACCTTTCGTAGCCAGACAGTACCCATAGCTCAGCGGCGCAGGAGTAGCGGGCGCCGCGTTCGGCACAGTCACATTACGCTTCGTCACGGCCTCATATACCAGTGTTTGTTTGGCTTGAATGGCCGCCATGAGCGCCGCCTGAGCTGCCGGACGGTCAAACGTACCAGGCACCCCGTTGAGGTAGGCGCCCACTGCCGCCGCATTAAGCGCGGCTCCACTGCCCGGATCGCCAAAGCTCAGCCAGCTTGCAATGTCGGCCGGCGCCACCGCTACCGTCTTGGTTTTGATTTTGAGTGTCAGGCTTAAGCCGATCTTGGCCTGGGCATCCTCCGCATCGGCTTGATATGAACTCGCAGCAATAGCTGGTGTTAGCTTTGTCGCACTTACTGTTACCTTCTGACCGTTGCGAAGGGCAATCAGTAAACTACTCCGCAGCTTGGTCCGGTCCAGTGACTGGCCCGCCTTCTCGCTCATCACGAGCGGCACGGTGCCCACAATAATGGGACGAGCATTCACGGCCGCATGATCTTCCTGATGCAGCAAATGGTCGAGCAAATCATCAAGCGTGGCGTCAGTGATCTGATAATCCGGCTGCAACGGCGCCGACCATAACGCCGATAGCACGCCTGCCAGCGCCACCGGATTGCTGCGGCCTTGGGCAGCCGCCTGCTCGGCCAGGCTGTTGACGTTGAATTGGGCGCCCAATTCACTCGGCTTAAAGCTGTAACTCGTGAGACCAATCACCAGTTTTACCGGTGTATCCGGAAGCTGCTGGCGCAAAAGTGACGGCAAATCACTCAGCCTCGTACCGCCCAGATTGTGCCCCGCGACGGTAACGCCTGGATAGACCCGGTCGTGATAATACGCTGCGACCACTGCATCGGCTGTTGCTACTAATCCTAATACGACCAAGATACCGACAACCCAACCCGGCAGGCGGAGGCGGGCTAACCGATCGATGAGGGGCATCGATCCCGGCCGGGGCAGGACGGGCTGAGCCGCTGCAGGAGATGCCGGCTTGGGCCGGGGCGGCGGTGCTGCAGCCGGTAT
>JARIHM010000093.1 GCA_029288275.1 Candidatus Saccharimonadota bacterium
GTGCTCCACGTGGGGACCGCCGCAGATCTCGCGCGAGTAGTTCACGCCGTCTGGATCGCCCACGGTATAAATCTTGACCACATCACCATAGCGGTCACCAAAGGCACCCAATACCTTACCGAGCACATCCTTGGTCTTCTCTTCGCGGAAGCCCATAGGCCAATCTTTGTCGATCTGCTCGTTGACGATACGCTCAACCTCAGCAATCTGCTCCGGCGTCATTTTGTCGGGATGACTAAAGTCGAACCGCAGCCGCTCAGGCGTAATGTTCGAGCCACGCTGAATCACATGATCGCCCAAAACAATTCGCAGCGCCTTATACATCAAGTGAGTAGCGGTGTGATACTTCACCACCTGCTCAGAATGGTCCATGAGGCCGCCCTTAAACTGGCCGGCCGTGGCAGTGCGGGAACGGTCTTTTTGCTCTTTCATGAGACGGTCAAAGTCAGTCTGCCAGTCCTCGGCTACTTTAATGCCTTTTTCTTCGGCTTGATCGAGCGTAAGCTCAACCGGGAAGCCATAAGTATCAAAGAGTACAAAGATTTGTTGACCCTCCAAACCATCCTGCGATCGTTTCTCAAGCTCGCGTACGCCGCGCTCCAGTGTTACCCGGAACTGCTTCTCCTCACCTACCAGAATCTTGATAACTTCAGCGTTATGCTCCACAACTTCCGGCAAGGCCTCGCGGTAAAGGTCAGTAATGACCGGCACGAGTTTATCAACAAAATTGTCTTTAAGGCCCAGGTCATGCGCCTTCACTAAGGCACGCCGAATAAAGCGCCGCATTACGTAGCCCTGGGCAGTGTTCGATGGCACGACGCCATCGACAGCCAAGAACACAGCCGCCTTCAAGTGATCGGCGATAACGCGCATAGACTCGGCATGGTCGTCATACTTTTTGCGAGCCAGCTTCTGGAGCTCCTCGATGAGTGGCCAGAGTAAGCTAATCCGGAACATATCGCCGCTACCTTCAGTCGCCGCCGCAATCCGCTCGAGGCCACCGCCAAAGTCAACATTGGGCTTAGGCAGCTCATCTAGCCCACCATCCTCACGTTTGCGATACTGCATAAAGACAGAGTTGCCAATCTCCATGTAACGGCCGCAGTCACAGTTGGGGTGACAATGTTCGCCCCACTTGGGATCATGCTCTATGTGATCAAACAAGTAAAAAACTTCTGCGCAAGGGCCACAAGGATCGCCGACCGGTGTGGTAGCCGGACCTTTTTCGCCACGGTTCCACCAGTTTTTCTTGGCTTCATACAAAAAGATGCGTTCGCCGGGCTTAACGCCACGCTTGTAGCCGTCAGCCTCAGAGCCCATCTCGACTACTTTGGGCTCAATGCCCTTTTGCTTAAATAACTTCTGCCACAACTCAACCGACTCTGTATCCTGCGGCACATCGTATGCTTTGGCTTTTTCGCCAATAAAAGCTGTGACATATAGCTTGTCCGGATCCAGCCCCACAACTTCAGTCAGGAATTCGAAAAACCAAGGCAGCTGCTCGGCCTTAAAGTACTCGCCCAAGCTCCAGTTGCCCAGCATCTCAAAGAAGGTGGTGTGGCGGTTGTCGCCCACTTCATCAAAATCCTCGGCCCGGAAACAGGCCTGAGAGTCAACTAAACGTGTGCCGGCCGGGTGTTCAGCACCTAGCAAATACGGCACCAGCGGCTGCATGCCGCTGCCCGTAAAGAGCGTGGTGGCATCTTCTTTGGGCACGAGATTAGCCCGCGGGATCACGGTGTGACCCCGGTCGGCGAAGAATTTGAGATAGGCAGAGCGGATTTCTTGAGCTGTCATGGGGTGTATTGTATCAAATTTGAGCGAAAAACGAAGCTGTTCTTGCGAGCTACTTCTTGAGAGCGCCCAGCTTGGCCGCCAGGGCCTCGGCCTGATCGAGCTTTGATTGAATATCCTGCAAGCTCAGGTTCCAGACGGCTTGGCTGGAAATATCGAGTCCCAGGGAATGGAGCAGAACTCGCGAGCGTTCAGCCTCACCCGTACTGAGGAGGCGTTGGATCTCGGTGATATAGGTGGAATCGGCCGCCAGTTTGGCTTGCAAAGCTTTGGCTACCATCATGGCAAAGGTGTAGCCGTAGTTGTAAAAATTGGCCCGGAAATGACCCCAGTAGATCCACCATAACCCAGCGCCATCGTCCATGGTAACAGCTGGCCCAAGGTAGGCGCTCATGTGCTCTTGAAAGAGCTGGCCAATCTGCTCGTACGATACATATCCTTTGGCCCCAATCTGTGCGTAAAGCGCTTGCTCAAAGCGCATAGCGGCCGTTTGACGAAAGATAGTGGAGATCTCGGCATCCAGGCTGGAGACCTGAAGGGCCAAGCGTGCTTCATCGTCAACCTGCGACGCGATAGCCTCTAGCACATACTTCTCGAAGAAGGTGCTGGCAACTTCGGCCATGGGAATAGTGACGCCAAAGGTAAGCCCATTGCAGCGGCCGCCTTTTTGCATGTACCGGTTATTAAGGTAGTGGCCAAACTCATGACCCAAGGTTTGGACATCGCGCACCTGGCCAGTGAAATTGAGCAACAAGTAGGTGGGGTGCTCGAGCAGACTGTTCCAGCAGGCGGCCCCACCCCGCCTACCGGACCGGGGCAGCGCATCAATATGACCATCCCGGAGAGCACGGTCAAATTCGTGTTTGAAATCCGGATGAAGCGCAGCCAGGGTCTCCCCCAGGAGCTGACAGGCCTGGTCAAACCCATAGGCGGTCGGCAGATGGCCATAGGCGGTAGCCCGCTCGTGGTAGGCAAATTGTCGGCGTCCCAATAATCGCGCTTTGAAAGCATAAAACCGGTGCGCAAGCTTAAACTTTTGCTCCACGGCACCAAGCATAGCCTCGGCTACTTCCGCATCGAGATCGTCGGTCTGGAAGCGACCGGCGTCGGGACGATCATAGCCTTGGAGCTTGCGCAGCCGCAGATTGGTGGTCACAATGGCGTTGATCTCCCGTTCGGCCACCGGCGCTACACGGCGCATGACGTCGGTCATGGCCCGGCCGGCCTCATCCACCAGGCGCTCATCGGCCGAGGCCAGCAGCTGCGGCAATTCATTGAATGGAACCGTGCGAGCCTGACCGCCTGCCGACAGCTTGGCGGAAGATTGGCTCAGGAGCTCTTCGATCATCGTCTCCCAAGCGTCCCAGGCCTGAGGCAATATGAGGTTCAGAGCGCTCGTGGTTTCGGCCGGTAAATCATGAATCGCTTGCTCAAAGCGACGCTGCAGCCAAACCCGGTACGGTTCTAGAGACGGCGCTTTCAATAGGGCCGATTGCTGGGGCCCTGCTATCTGGCCAATCGCCAGTTCAAAAAAGGTGAGCCGATTACGCAGCTGCGTCCGGCGTTCATTCACTGAAATGGCCCGGGCTTTGAGCTCGGTATCGTTCTGATTGATAGCCCGGCTGAGCTCAAGGTAGTAGACCGGCCGATCACCCGCCCCAAGGCTACGATACAGCGCCTCATACTGGGCCAGCGCTGAAGCCAGAACGGCTGGATCGGCAAGCTCTGCCGTACGCGGCTGCCATGCGGTCACAAAGGCGTCCACTGCTTGCTCAGCCGCTTGCAAATCATGCTCAATCTGAGGATCATCGCTTGCACGATACAGCTCAGTCAGGTTCCATTGGTGATCAGTCATGAATTGACTGTAGGATAGTTGGCTCAGGAGAACAAGGCATACAGGATAAGAGCGGCTTCGCAGGTAGGCGAAACCGCTCTTTCCTTGCCGCACGTTGGCGGGATTGATCGTCGGTCACGATGACCTCGGGTAGATCAGGAGGCTTGGCGAACCTCGGTGGACAGTTCGGGAAGAGGCACCGCTTGAGGTGCACCAGCGCGCAGCCAGGCTAGAAGTTCATTACCGCGACCCTGAGCCTGCAGGCAGTTATACTGCCGGAGCCAGTACTCAATCCACTCATCGGTAAAGCCCCAAAAGCGCTTGGCCCGATTGAGCTGCTCGCGCTGTTCGTAGCCCCGCTCGCGATGCTGCAGTGGTACTTCGGCCACTAGGATCGCTACCGTCAGGCAGAGATCGGTAAACAGCGTAGCCGGGGTCTCCCCCTGATCCGGCGGCGGTAGCTCCAGTTCCTGGAGTCGCGTTCGCAGGTTGACCTGATCCATGATTATCACCTCCACGATGATAAACGTGCGTTAGGACGGAGTCATTTTATCGTCAAAGCGAGGCGTGCACAACCGTCAAAATGACGAAATAATGCCGCCGCCAAGCGTCTGACCGTCTTGCAAAATAACCGCCGACTGACCTGGCGAGAGGGCGCGCTCAGGCCGGCTCAACTGCACATACCAACGGTCTCCCACGGGCCTGAGCCGGGCATCAATGAGCGCTGCCCGGTAGCGCGCCCGCACCTGATACGGCTGGCCGGCTACGGGCGGTTCGTTAATCCAATGAAGCTGCTCAAGCGTAAAATGATCACCGGCGCGCTCTAGGTCAGCTGGATCGTCGGTGACGTAGACGGTATTCGTGGCCATATCTTTGCCTGTCACGTAGAATGGCCGACCGCCGCCGATGCCCAGGCCATGACGCTGACCAATGGTGTAAAAAATGGCGCCGTCGTGCTGGCCGATAGTGGCACCAGTAGCCTCAACTACTGGGCCGGGCTCGGCCTGCACATATTGGCGCAAAAACTCTTTGATGCCGACCTCACCCACAAAGCAGATGCCCTGCGAGTCCGGCTTGGTAGCGGTGGGTAGGCCGAATTTGGCCGCCAACCGGCGTACCTCGGGCTTGGTCAGCTCGCCCAAGGGAAACAGCGTATCGCGCAGGGCCTCGGCCGACACCCGGTATAAAAAGTAGGTCTGATCCTTAGCTGTGTCGGCCGCCGCCAGCAATCGACCATCAACCGTGCGGGCGTAGTGGCCTGTAGCAATCAGGTCGGTGCCAGCAGCCTTGGCTGCCTGCCAAAACAACTTGAATTTAATCTCCTGGTTGCATAAAACATCGGGATTAGGAGTGCGGCCGGCCTGATACTCGGCCACCATCACATCCACTACATGCTGTTTGTACTCGGCCTGAAAATCAAACACCTGAAACGGAATGTCCAGTACAGCCGCAGCCGCCCGGGCGTCGGCCAGATCCTGCCGCCAAGGGCAAGCCACGCCAGCCACATCCTGGGTCCAGTTCTTCATGTATACGCCAACTACGCGGTAACCCGCGCGCTGCAAGAGCGCGGCCGCCACCGAGGAATCAACGCCTCCGCTCATGCCAACATAAACCGTTTTCATAACTTGACTATTCTACTAAAAATGTTGCTCTAAAGCTAGTCGGTAAAGTCTTGCGTCACCATGAGGCCATATGGCCCCGCATTCATGATGCCTATGCCAACGGTGCGGTAGGTGGGATTAAGGATATTGGCCCGGTGGCCCGGTGAGTTCATGAGGCCCTGGTGGGCTAGATCAAGGGTGGGCGCCAATGCCAGGTTCTCCCCCGCCGCGCCGAAGGTCACGCCGCCGGCTCGCATGCGGTCAAACGGATTGTGCCCATCTGGATCAATGTGGCTAAAGTAACCCTCGGCCAGCATGCGCTTGGAGTAAGCCCGGGCCACGGTCTGCGCTGTGGGATTGGCGGCGAGCGGCGCAATGCCGCGACTCGTTCGCTCGTGATTGATGAGTTTAAGCATGGCCGCCTCATCAGCTGAATCCACAGCAGCGTTCGTAGTACTAAAGCCCAGTTCAATGCGTTGCTGACTCTCGGGATCAGAAGTGACGGTAAAGAAATTGAGGCTATTGCCGAGATCGCGACCCAGGCTGTTCTCAACCTTCTGGCGCCAACTATCGCTGGTGGCCAAAATAGCCTTAGCCATAAAAGAATTGAGAATTGGCTCCTTGGCTGCCTGTGACAGCGGCAGGGCCGCAAACAGAATCAAGCCAACCGCCACGAGCACCACGCCCTTGAGAACGTTCAGAATCGCACCGCCCACCTGGCTCATCCACGACCGCGTACGCTCCCATGACACGTGCCGCAAAATAAACCATCGTGCTAACAAGGCGCCGGTCACCTCCACGATCATCCACACGACGATAAATCCCGTAACATTGGCCAGCGAGGCCGGGAGGTTACCCCAGGCCGCCACTACCCCACCAGCCGCGTGGTACAGCAGCACGGCAACCAACGTTGCCAAAGCAAAACTCGTTAACTCGAGCGCAATCACCGGCAGGCCCCGCCGCGTACCCGCAAAGGCAGCCAGACACAACAGCGTTAGAATGCCCAGATCCGTCACGATCATGATGATGAACCTGGCTGGTTAAGGTATTCGTATAAAACTTTTTGCAGCTCGGAGAGGGTCAGGCTACGACTGTAGGATGTAGCCCACCAGTCTGAGCGACGCCAGGCCTGATCATAAGACGAATGGTTAATGATAGCGAAATGGGGCCCCAGAGCGCGCTGAAACACGATAAAAGCTCGGCGTTGATGATAGGGCGAAGTCACCAGAATAATCGAATGATAGTCAGCCCGGTTAATGATGCTCGCCACATTGACAGCGTTCTCACGCGTGTTGGTGGAGGTTTCATCAAGTGCGATAGCCGCCGCCGGCACGCCGGCCGTCTCGGCCCGCGTAGCCATAGCGCGGGCATTAGATGGCCCATTAGGATCAAGCGCTGCGCCTGAGAACACGATATGACGGGCCCAGCCCTGCTGGTACAATTGCACCGCTTCGTCGGTCCGGGCATCGGTTTCGCCGCCCGAGATAGCTACGATGGCGTCGGCCTTGGCTAGATTGTCCTGGGGTGACAAAAAGAATCCCAAGCCAAAAAAGCCACCGGCCAGTAAGCCGCCCGTCACAACCACAAAAATCACTAAACCAACGGCAAAGCGCTTCATAGCTTTAATTGTATCAGCAAAATTCTAGAGCTCGCGCAGGCGCTGGACGATGGGCGGCAGTTCGGCTAGGAGATGCTTGATAGCCGCTTCGGTAGTACTACGGCCTAATGTAAACCGCAGCGAGGAGTTAGCCTCGGCAGCGGTGCGTCCCAGGGCCAGCAGCACGTGCGAAGGGTCCAGATTACCAGTAGAGCAGGCTGAACCCGTGGAGGCCTGCAAACCAGCATTGTCCAGATAAAGCACGAGCGCCTCGCCCTCCGTACCGGGGATGGTGAGGTTGAGATTGTTGGGCAGCCGGCGCTTGAGGTCGCCGTTGAGCAGGGCGTCTGGCAGGGCTGCCTGGATGGCGCGCCAAGCCTGATCACGTAAGGCCAGGAGGCGGCGCGCCTCGGCCTCACGCGTCCCCTGCACCAGCTGCAACGCTACACCCAGACCAACCACACCAGCCACGTTTTCAGTACCACTGCGCCGACCACGTTCCTGGCCACCACCGTACAGGAGTGGCTCCAGCTGCGTACCTTGGCGCACATACAACGCGCCCACGCCTTTGGGGCCATAAATCTTGGAACCGTTGAGTGTGAGCAGATCGACGCCTAGACGGGCTACATGCAGGTCCAGATAATTAGCTGCCTGGGTAGCATCGGTGTGCAGATACAAAGGGAGCTTTACCCCCCGATCTGTCCGGTCGGCTCGCACGGCTACCAGGCGCTTTGCGATCTCGGCCACTGGCTGGATGGTACCAATCTCATTATTAGCCAGCATCACGCTTACCAGCACCGTATCATCCGTAATAGCCGTTTGTACCGCCGCCGGATCTACCAAGCCGTTGGGGCGCGCCGGCACCACGGTAGCTGGCCAGCCTTGACGCCGCAACGGCTCGACCTGACCTAGAATCGCATCGTGCTCAATGGCCGTGGCCACCCAGTGGGCGCCCGGGCCAGCCGCCCGCAGTACCCCTTGCACCGCCAAATTGTCACCCTCGGTGCCGCCGCTGGTCCACACTATCTCGGTTGGCTTAGCGCCTAGCAGCCCTGCTACCTGATGCCGTGCCGTCTCCACCGCCTGCCGGGTTCGCCGGGCCGTCCCGTACAGGCTTGATGGATTGGCGAACTCATCCTCCAGATACGGCTGCATTGCCGCTAACACTGTAGCATCGAGCGGTGTGGCAGCCGCATGATCAAGATAATAGGCCTTCATGGTTGTCATTATAAATGATTGGCGGGCGATTCTTCCCAATAAGCCGATATAATGTTGCTATAATTCACGTAGTAATTGGGTAGATTATGCCAACTCCGAGAGTAGATTTAGTCAAGGTCGACGCTAAGGTGAACGAGCTTAATAGCCAAGGAGACGAATGGGTGCCGTTAGACGGAATCCACATTCTTACTGCCTATGATCCAGAATCCAACTCAATCGTGCTCCAGCGCGGCTATACGCTAAAGGGCTTTTTGAACAAGAAAACCGGTGAGGTTAAATATTTTGATGCCGATCTCTTCTTGGAGGTAACCTAATGGCTAATCTAAGCACCTCTAACCGATTGGTCCAGCAACAGATTAACTGGATGAGTGGCCTTATCATCGGTGTACTTGTAGTGACAGCCGCTGCCATTCTAGCACTTATCTTTTCGTGGGGAGCCATGGTGGCATCATCTTCTGCAGAGAAACAGGCATCTTACCTTGAGTTAAGCAATCAAGTCAAAGATCAAAATGAGAAGATTGAACTTTTAACTACACAAATTCAAGAGCTTAAGACCCAAATCTCAAATTTTCCCAAGCCAGAGTAGGCTACCGTTAAATCCGAAACAACGCCTCCGCGTTACGCGTGGTAGCCGCTGCTACATCTTCGAGCGGCTCACCGCGCAATTGGGCCAGAAACTGCGCCGTTAGTGCCACAAATGCGGGCTCGTTGCGCGTACCCCGGTGCGGCATTGGCGTCAAAAACGGACAATCGGTTTCCAGCACTAAATGGTCGAGTGGCACCTCCCGTGCGGCCGCCAGCTGCCGCGCATCTTTACTAAACGTCATGATGCCGTTGAGCGCCACGTACAATCCTCGTTCCACAGCACCCTGCATCTGAGGTACACCAGCGGTAAAACAGTGCACTACGCCACGCACACCCTGGTAGTCATCGAGGATGTGATAAAAATCCTCAAACGCCTCACGCACGTGAAAGACCATAGCCAAATCGCGCTCGAGCCCCAGCTCAATCTGGAACCGTAGCGCCCGCTCTTGATCCTCGGGCGTGGTTTCGCTGCGATAATAGTCAAGACCGCATTCGCCAATGCCCACTACTTTTTCGAACTCGGCCAGCCGCGCCACTTCCTCAAGCGCCTCATAGCCCCGATCGGCTTCGTGCGGATGCAAGCCCACCGTAGCCCATACATTCTCAATCGCTCGTGCCACGGCCACTGCCTGGCCTGAATCCTGCTCATTCACTCCCACGCAAATAATTTTATCGACCTCAGCCGCGTGGGCACGTTCTAGCACCTGGTCAAGCTCATCTCGGTAGTCGTCAAAATGAATGTGGGCATGAGTATCAATCAACATAACGCTATTTTATCAGCTCCTCGACTCGGCGTTCCGGGATTGACCAGACTACGGCCACCGCCACATACAAACCCAACGACAGCCAGGGACTTACAAAGGCCAGGCCAATGGCTGTAGCATAGCTAAGCAGCGATAGCTTGCCTTTTATATCCCGGCCAAACCGCGTGCGCTGCACCGCCTCCGGTGGATACTCCGCCAACACGGCCGCTTGAACCCGGTTATAGGCAACGCCCGCCGCCAGCGTTACCAGACCATACAAGGCAACCGGTACCGCCTGATCATAATGTTCGCCCAACCAGGCAGTTACAAACGGCAAGAGCGAAATCACAAATAACAGCCGCAGATTAGCCCACATGAGCCGACCATTGGCTTTGCGAGCTAGTTTAAGCAAATGGTGGTGATTGACCCAGTAGGTGGCCACCTGGCGAAAACTCAGCACATATGCCAAAAAGACTGGCAAGAGCGGCTGCAGATCGACCAGCTGGTGACCGGCCGGGACTTTAAATTCCAGCACCAAGACTGTAATAACCACAGCAATAACGCCGTCACTCAAGGCAACAATTCGAGAGGTATCAGTATTCATGGCTCCTATCATAACAAACCCCAAGCGCCAGATGGCACTTGGGGCGCTGAGTAGCTTTACGAATTCTTCCTGGGCCTGCCTCGTCCCCGCCGTACCACCGGAGTTTCGGACGTTGGCGTTAGATTATCCTTTTGGCCCCATCGGACGTTTGATCCTAGACCCGGCAAAACTCCTGGGAGAACATCGCGCTCCTGCCGAGCGGGTTGCTTGGCCACTAGTTTCCCTTCGATATCGGTTCTTAGCCAAAGTTGCCGTAATTTCTGGCAGCGTGCTTTGGCCTGGCTCAATCTACCATGACAAAATGACCTTGTAAAACTAGCTTCCGGCCCCTAAAAATGATTGTGGGTCGCTAAGCTAGGCTCGTTCCTCCTCATGACAACCCGAGAGAGGTTGGTTTATTATGGCAAAAAGCCTGCGTTCACAACTTGAAGAGCTTCTGCAAGCCGGCACCCCCAAGGCCGAGATCCTCCGCTCACTCAAGCTCAACCACACGCAGTTTCATAAGCTCATGGCTAAAGTTGATCCTATGCTGCGATCAACTTGGCGCGGCCGCCGGCATGTGGCTTCAACGCCCGTCAAATACACCAATGAAGCGGTGATCGCGGCCCTTCAAAGTGCAGCCCGCCTAGCAAAGGGCAACCTGCTGTCGATTAACACCTACAAGCGGCTACGCCAAGACCACCCGGAGTGGCCTTCTCATACCTTTCTGACGCTTGCCAAGGATTGGAATAAGTGGCTTGAGCTAGCTGGCCTACCCGTCACAGCCGCCCTATCAAGCCGGCAGACGTACAGTGACGCCGACATCTGTGCCGCTCTTAACCGAGTATCCCGGCTCTGCGAGGGGCCCTTTACTGCCAAGACCTACGACCGGCTGCGTCGACCAGACGACCCCCTCTCCCACAGCCTTCGCAAACGCACCAGGTTGCGATACTGGAACGATATTCTCCGGCATTACGTTCCCCATATCCTATAGCTGCCGCTTGGGTTAGCCCGCTTTCTGCCAAGAAAGCGGGCTTTTTCAATGCCAGCGCTAATTAACGCAATTGAGCGGAGCCACTGTTGAGGTAACGTTGTAGTTGGCATCGGCGGTCACGATGGCATTGCCAGTCCAGGTTTGGTGGCCGCAGGTGTTGATCGAATCGGTTGGGCCGGCATTCGTCTCCCACGTTCCATTGACCCAGACATTGCTGTCGATGATCCAATTGGCTTGGTCGCCCACAGGATCCCACCACAAAGACGTAGTATAGCTGCCGCCTAGGAACATGTTATTTCTCAGCACAACATCTCCAGCATGCATGCCAGGCTTTGAGCCATTGTACGGCGAGCCGAGGTAGATAGCCGAGTTGCCGTTCATGCTACCATCCGGGCCAAAGGCTCGTGAATCAAAGGTATTGTGAGTCATGACGATATTAGTGCAGGTGGCGCCGCACTGGTCTTGAACACCGTCCGAATGGAAGCCGTCGCTACCTACCACTGAGGCCGGCTGGAAGCAGGGCTGGATGAATGAATCACTCATGCTGGCGTTACCACCAGTAACCACGTCGAGACCGTCCTGGTGGCCGCGCAGGAAGACGCGGGTAGCCTTAAAGTCATGAGCATTGAGGCTGGGCCATCCCTCCGTGGAGCAGCTGGCCGGACCAATAGTAGAGTCACTGACGCTAAATGACGTGACCACGCCATGGTCGAGGGTGTCGTTGTCGATATGACCGTCAATCTGAGAATTGGTGATGGTGACACCGGTAGCGTTGATGACGAGGTCACCGGTGATGTGCCAGTTGTCGATCACTTCACCCGGAGTAGAGGCAACGTAGTCGCCGTTATAGCTGCTGGTAAAGGTGGCGCCAAGGGCGGCAGGCCGGCCCGCGCAGGCAGCGGTGGGATAGGCTGGTAGTGCACACGAACCCTGAACGGGCGCCGCTGGGGTAGTGACGGCAGCGGCATTCGAGGCGGCCGAAACGTTGCCAGCCGCGTCGCTAGCGGTCACGGTGTAGGTGTAGCCCGTGCTTGCGGCCACGGTAGTGTCGCTGTAGGTGGTACTAGTGGTGGTAGCAATCACCGTGCCGTCGCGACTCACTTGGTAGGCTGTCACGCCGGTGTCATCGGTGGCCGCCGTCCAATTCAAGGTTACCTGCGTAGCCGAAGGGGCCGTAGCAGTTAGATTGGCAGGGGCGCTCGGCGGCGTAGTGTCCGGCAGAGGCGTAAAGGTGTTGGCGGTCACCGCCGCCGCGGGAGCAGATTCATTCCCAGCCGCATCAAACGCGGTCACCGTATATGTGTAGGTGGTACCCGCCACCAGGCCGGCATCCTGATAGCTGGTACCGGGGATCTTAGCAACCTGCGAGCCATCCCGGTAAACCGCATACCCGGCCACACCTACGTCATCGGTGGTGGCAGCCCAGCTCAGGTTAATCTGCGATAACGAAACTGGCGTGGCCGTGAGACCAGTAGGTACGGTAGGCGGTGTAGTATCAGGCGTGGCAGTGGTAGCACTCGCCACCACCGACTGAGCTGAGGCGTTACCGGCTGCATCAATGGCGCTTACGGTGTAATTGTAAGTAGCGGCACCAGCCAAGCCAGTATCCTGGTAGCTCGTACCAGTCACTCCGGCAATTTGGACGCCATTGCGGTAGACGGTGTAACCGGTCACGCCGGTGTCGTCGGTTGAGGGGGTCCAGCTCAGATTGATTTGCGAGGCTGATACCGCCGTAGCTGTTACACCCGTGGGTACACTTGGCGGTGTGGTATCGGCCGGCGCAGCAGCGGGCTTAAAGGCTACAAGCTGCATAGCCCAGCTGCCACTCTGCGTGGCCGTGGCGCTGTATGAACCAGCTGCGGCCGCGCTCTTGTCTTCGGTTAAATTGCCCTCGAACAGAGAGCGCGCCGTGTAACCCGCGCCGGCAGCCGACACTGCGCCCACCGAGGCCCCAGCACCGAATAGCAGATCGTTCGCGCTCGTCGTAGTAAGATTACCACTGCTCATAGCTGCCGTGCCGCCCTTGGCCGCCACACTGCCATCGAATGGGTTGGTTTTATCGGCACCGGAATATTCATGAATGTACAAAATGCCAAACGATTTCGTCGCCGTAGCGAAGCTAGCCGTTACGGTATCGGCACCACCCACGCTGTTTTTAGCGTAGAACACCTGGGCACTGTACTTGGTATTAAAAATCGTGGCTGGCGCTGCGCTTACAAAGGTATCGCCACGCGAATCGGTCACACTCGCGCTGCCGGTATTGTCCCAGATCACATAAGCTACCAATAGATTGCCGGCCGTCGTGGCCGTTGCAAAGCTTTGCGCCACCGTCTTACCGGTAGCAAGTTTGTCCTTTTCCTGGACAAACT
>JARIHM010000099.1 GCA_029288275.1 Candidatus Saccharimonadota bacterium
CGACTAGTCGTCGGCAGCGTCAGATGTGTATAAGAGACAGGCCTTAGTAACACCGGGAATCTGTCCCTTGGAGGCGAACTCGCGGAAGCAGATACGGCAGAGGCCGAATTTACGAATGAAACCGCGCGGACGACCACAAACCTTACAGCGGTTGACCTTGCGAGTCGAGAACTTCGGTTTGCGCGCGGCTTTGACGATCATAGCTGTGCGTGCCATTATGCATTCCTCCTAAAGGGAAAGCCCATTAACTCTAGTAGCCGCTTGCCTTCCGCTGCCGATTTAGCAGTTGTCACAATGTTGACCTGGAGGCCATGCGTTGCGCCAACTTCCTCAAACGGAATCTGCGGGAAGATACTCTGGTCGGGCAAACCAAGTGAGTAGTTACCATGCGGATCAAAGGCTGTGTCCGAGATACCCCGGAAGTCGCGGATGCGGGGCAAAACCACCGCTACCAGCAGATCCAGGAACTCCTCAGCCCGAGCGCCACGCAGAGTGACGGTGGTACCGACTTTGTTGCCTTCGCGGAGCTTGAACGAAGCAATGCTCTTGCGGGCAATCGTGATCACCGGGTGCTGACCCGTGATGCGCCCAAGAGTCTCGGCCGCGGCATCGAGATGCTTCGCGTCGCTGACTGCGCGACCCACACCAGCACTCACCACTACCTTGCTAACGCGCGGGATCTGGTGGGGATTGGTGTAACCAAACTCTTCTTTGAGCGCCGGAACGGCTACTTTCAGATAGGTGTCTTTAAAACGTGTCATTTCTTACCTGCCTTGTCGCCAGTTTCAGCCTTGGCGGCGTCGGCTTTCTTAGTTTTCTTGGCTTCGTGGTTGCGGCTCACCTTAAAAATCCGCTCCTTGCTGCCATCAGCCTTGATGGTGTAACCAATGCGAGCAGGTTTACCGCTAGCAGGATCGAGCACCATCACCTTGGAAGCATTGATCGGCTTGGTAATCTCAAGGATACCGCCACGAGGCTGCTTCTGTGATGGCTTCGTGTGACGCTTCACGACGTTCACCCCTTCAACCACAATCTGGTTGAGCTGAGGCAATACAGCCGTCACCACACCGGTCTTGCCTTTATCGCGACCCTGTAGCACCACAACTTTATCTTCGCGCTTGAGTTTCATTACAATACCTCCGGCGCCAGCGAGACGATCTTCATGTAGCCGCCATCGCGCAGTTCGCGTGCAATCGGTCCGAAGATACGGGTGCCACGTGGCTGACCATCTTTGTTAATCAGCACAGCCGCATTCTCGTCAAAGCGGATGCTTGAACCATCGGCGCGCTTGGTCTCTTTGGTGGTCCGAACCACTACTGCCCGCACGATGTCCTTCTTTTTGACGCCCGCACCAGGGATAGCCGCCTTCACCGAGCAGGTGATGACGTCGCCCACGGCAGCGTAACGTCGGCGCGAACCGCCCAGCACCTTGATGCATAGCAGGTCCTTGGCGCCAGTGTTGTCGGCGACTTTGAGTCGGGTTTCAGCCTGAATCATACTACGCCTCCATCTCCTTGGCGGTTACTTTACGAGCTACCAGCCAGCGCTTATCGCGGCTAAGCGGCTTTGTCTCGGTGATCTCGACCAGGTCACCGATCTTGCACGAATTGTTCTCGTCGTGAGCCTTGAACTTCGTGGTTACTTTGTATTTCTTGCGATAAATCGGGTGCTCTTTAACGGTATTGACCGCCACGACCACCGTCTTGTCCATCTTGTCGGAAACTACGGTTCCGTGCAGGGTGCGAATCATTCTGCTGCCTCCATTTTGGCAATCTCCCGCTCACGAGCAATCGTGAGAGCGCGGGCGATGGTTTTTTTAAACGCGGCCAGCTGCTTGGTATTCTTGACCTCCTTGGTGCGGCTATCAATAACAGCCTTGGCCAGGTCGGCGCGGGTGGTCACAATCAGCTCGGTCAGCTCTGCGTCGGTCTTTTTGGTAATATCTTGAAGTTTCATTATTCAGCCTCTCCCGGGACTTCACGAGTCAGGAACCGTGTCCGTACCGGCAGTTTATGAGCCGCCAGACGCATCGCCTCCTTGGCTACGTCCTCGGTTACGCCGTCCATCTCAAACATGATGCGACCCGGCCGGACCTTAGCAGCGTAGTGATCCACAGAGCCTTTACCCGAGCCCATACGGACTTCAGCCGGCTTCTTGGTAATGGGAGTGTCAGGGAAGATGCGAATCCAGATCTTACCGCCACGCTTGATATAGCGGGTCATGGCGCGACGAGCAGCTTCGATCTGGCGTGAGGTAATGCGCTCGCCAGTTTCAGCCTTGAGGGCAAACTGGCCAAAAGCGATTGACGTACCACGCGAAGCTTCGCCCTTCATGCGGCCCTTCATTTGCTTACGATATTTGGTCTTCTTTGGTAATAGCATGATTCGTTCCTAAAACTTCGTGCCCTTATAGACCCAGACCTTCACGCCAATCACACCATAGGTAGTGCGGGCGAGTGCCTGGGCGTAGTCGATGTCGGCCCGCAGGGTATGGAGCGGGATACTCCCTTGACTGACGGTCTCACGGCGGGCCATCTCGGCGCCGTTGAGACGACCAGCTACAGTTACCTTGGCACCAAGGACACCAGACTTCATAGCATTCTCGACAGCCATCTTCATAGCTCGGCGGAAGCCAATGCGGCGCTCCAGCTGGCCGGCAATGTTCTCGGCCACCAATTGAGCGTTGGTTTCAGGCTTCTTAACCTCTTCGATCGAGACCTTGACCGGCGCCGAAGCGATCTTATTCAAAATAGTTTTGAGCTCTTCAACGCCCGAACCACCGCGGCCAATCACTACACCCGGCTTGGAGGTATGGATGGTGATAGTAATCGAGCCAACCGAACGCTCAATATCTACACGAGCCACCCCGGCGCGCTTTGATAGCTTCTTCTGGACCGCTGCACGCAGCTTAAGGTCCTCGATCAGCAAAGTAGCGTAGTCCTTGTCGGCGTACCAGCGGGACTGCCAATCCCGGTCTACCTGGAGGCGCATACTACGTGGATTTACTTTTTGACCCATTATTTAGCCTCCTTCTTCTTGGCCGCCGGCTTATCTGCAGCAGTCTCCTTAGCTTTCTCAGCCGCAGCGGTCGTGAGGGTAGCAACGGGCTTGCCGTCGGTCACCACCACGGTGATGTGGCTAGAGCGCTTAAGAATGGCCGAGGCGCTACCCTTACCACGCGGCATGGAGCGCTTGAGCGATGGGCCCGGGCCGATGAGCACACTCTCGACCACCAGGTCCTTGGCCTTAGCATTAAAATTATTCTCGGCGTTGGCGATGGCCGAATCGAGCACCTTGCCTACCGGCACGGTAGCACGCTTATCTGTATTGGCCAGAATCGTCTGAGCCTCCACCGCGCGGCGACCACGGATCAGCGCCGCGACCAGGCCAGTCTTGCGCGCCGAAGTACCAACGAATTTTGCGGTTGCTTGCGTCTTCATAATTACTTACCCTTCGCCAGCTTACCGCCATGGCTGCGGAATTTGCGGGTCGGTGAGAACTCGCCGAGCTTGTGTCCAACCATGTTTTCTGTGATAAAGAC
>JARIHM010000103.1 GCA_029288275.1 Candidatus Saccharimonadota bacterium
CCTGATCCACTCGGTCCCGTAATCGCCACAAACTCGCCCGGCTCAATCGTAAGCGATACGTTACTCAGCGCGTTCAGCACCTCATCGCCCATCTTATAAGTCCGCGTCACGCCCTTTAATTCCACCGCAATCGCCACAGCCCCTCCAGCTCAATTACTTTCAAGCATAAGCGTTATAAGGGTACTTCGTAAACCACCTGCTCCGGAGAATCTTCATGCGCTGATGCATAACGTGGGGTAAAAGGGTAAAATCAAAATAAAGGCTCCATTAAGCCTTTATCTTGTAATAATTCCTGGCTCCGGAGGTCGGGCTCGAACCGACGACCCAACGGTTAACAGCCGTTTGCTCTACCACTGAGCTACTCCGGATCACATTTGTACCAGGCGATTATAGCGAGATAGCGCACTTTGGTCAACGTGAACCGGCGGTTATGCTACAATAACGCTATGTTGCAGCGGAACAGTATGATTATCGGCCAGATTATTATCCTCCATCCAGGGAGGCAGGCTTAGGGTTTCGCAACAATCGTTCCTTACAGCAGCCTCCTCCGGGAGGTTTTTCGTTTTAGGAGGGTCTGTGACAACGCAGTGGGAGCAGGTTTACGCTGATATTCAGCAGGCCCGTGAGCAGGTGTACGCAGTGGCCCGGACAACGAGGCTGGTGTATTCTGATACGCTTTCGCGACGGTACGATGCCAGCATCTACCTGAAACGCGAGCTAGACCAGCGCATTGGGGCGTACAAGATTCGCGGGGCATACAACCGGCTATGTCGACTATCTGAGGCCGAACGCCAGCACGGGGTGGTGACGGCCAGCGCCGGCAACCACGCTCAAGGAGTGGCGATAGCCGCAGCTCATGAGGCCGTTAAGGCCATCATAGTGCTGCCGCAGTCAACCTCACGCGTCAAGGTGGAAGGCGTCGAGCGGTTTGGTCTGGATCCGTTTGGCCGGTCTTGGGTGGAGATCAAATCCATCCCGGGCGACTTTGATGACTGCCACCACTACGCTCGTCAACTGGCCGCACGCATCGGTGCTACTTTTATCGAGCCATTCGATGACCCTCACGTCATAGCCGGGCAAGGGACTGTTGGCCTGGAGATCCTGGCCGACCTGCCCGCCGTTGATGATGTAGTATGCGCGGTGGGCGGTGGTGGCCTTATCACTGGCGTGGGCGTGGCCATCAAGACCGTCAAGCGAACGGCGCGCCTGTACGGGGCAGAGGCACTCGGTGCCACTGCCATGACGGCTGCCCTCAAAGCTGGCCGCACGGTGACCCTTGCCGAGGTTGATCCTTTTGTGGAGGGTGCCGCCGTACGTCGGTGTGGCAGCTGGCTCTTTCCGCTGGCCCGTCAAGTGATCGACCATATGGCGATTGTTTCACCCCGGGCGGTCTGCCAGGCCACGCTGGAGCTCTGGCGTGACGGCATTCAGGCCGAGCTAGCTGGCGCGTTGCCGGTGGCGGCGCTGGAGCCGCTACGATCGCGCATTAAGGGCCGCACCGTGGTTTGCGTGATCGGCGGCGGTAACCTCAGCCAGGCCGATTTTCTAGCTCGCGTGGTCACCCGCGCGCAGGCAGCGGCCTAGCCGGCAGACATAATCTGCTTGGTTGGCCTAAAGGCTGGTTTATGTGAGTGATCCTCGCATAGACCGGCCTTTTCTATGGCTTTACATGGCCCCTCATCCGGGCTAGGATTCAGATATGACGAAGCGGTTTTTGGTTGTTATCGCCTTGCTGTTACTAGCGGGTGGATTTTATGTTCGCCACCTCAATGCGCAGACTGCGACCAAGCAGGCGCAGGCGCTTGTGGCGGCTGATCAGGCGGGCCAAGACACGAAACCGGGTGGTCAGGCGCTTAAGGAGTACGTGGCGGC
>JARIHM010000104.1 GCA_029288275.1 Candidatus Saccharimonadota bacterium
CTACACGCCCGCGCAGCTGCGCTTCATCCAGCATTTTATGGAGGGGCTTACGGCGGTCTGCCGGGCCGAGATTGAGGCGTTGCAAAAAGAGCGGCCTCAAGGCGCGTGACTTGACAGAAGTAGCTTTGCATGGCATCTTGAGTAACGTTGCCATCGTGAGTTGAGAGGAACTGCGTATCATCGTTTCAGAACACCAGCTCCGCTTGATAATTGTGCCTTTGAGGCGCAAAAAGGGAAGCAAGACAAGGCTGCAGATTGCACCCGTAGATGCAGCGACACAACAAGTTGTTTGAAGATGCCAAAGTGGAAGAGGAAGAAGGACTAACGTGGCAGTTTACGACGATGACCCCTCGAGGAAGTCTCATCTGGAGATCCGGGCGGAAGACCGGCCGTTCAAGCGGGTCCGCGTTAGCGCCGATCTCCGGCAGGCTATCAGAGAGATCCACGGCCAGCACCCCGAGTGGGGGCCGGAGCGAATCATCGCCCATGCCAAGCACGTCAAAAGGCTGAAGATAACCTACAATCAGGTGCGCACGGTGCTCGATCCGAGCGCAGCGACAGCTAGCACCTGCTAATAGCTGAGCTGTAGCCTGCTTCGGTCGTTTGCGGCCCCTTGTTTCGGAAGTATTCGAAACAAGGGGCTTTTTTGGCTCAAAAGATAAGCCCGCACCGAAGATGCTCGGTGCGGGCGGTTCTGCCTAGTAGGTCTGACTCTGAATAGCGACAAAAATACCGCAACGTTCCTGTAGGCCATGCAAGAAGCCGCGCCGGCTGCGATTGCTGCGGGCCGGAACTGTAATGGCAAAGACGTCGGCCTGCTGCTTCTGGCTCTGCAGGATCTGCGTCACCGAGGCACCGCTTGCCTCAATCGCCGCTCGAATGCGCTCGATCTCGGGTTTTGCCAGAAAGCCGCCCAAAACCGACAGCTGGATATGCCATTGTTCGGTACTGCCCGTCTCATATGCCAGCGCAGTCTGGGGAATGCGCGGCTGAAACAGCTTTTGCAGGCAGCGCAGGCCCTTGTAGAGGTCGTCGGGCGTCAGCTTTGGTTCAACCGTTAGCAGCGGTCCGCCTGGCAAATGAAAGTCTGGTTCTCCCAGGCTCTCCTGTTTGAGGGCGGCCGAAACCACCTCAATAAGCGTGGGGAAGTTTGGCATCTCGTCGAACGCCAAAGTATAGAGCAACCCAATCGGGAGAGGCGTATCCGGTAATGGACCGGTGGCTAATGTCACGATTGATGGCCCGATCTTGGCTTCAATGAAATGAACACCTGGCATGGTAGGTGCCTCAGTCACGTGCCCTCCGGTCGCTACGCGTGGTATTTCCTCAGGTGCCGATCAATATCTTTCTTGATCCTCTGAATGCCCGACTTTTGCGCAGCCTCGGCCGTAGGGAACTGACTCCCTCTAGGATTCGGCTTAAGGGCGCGGAACACTTCAAAGAACCCTGGCTTGGTACAATCGCCGCAATGGTTGTTGCGCCGGGGCGCCACATCCTTGGTGATCTCGCTGGTTATGAACCATGCGGCCTGTACCGGCAGCCTCAGGAACGTTCGCCTGCACATGTTCCTAATTTCTGACCCGCTTGCCTCTCTGAGATTTAGCTTAAAACCCCGATAGACTTCGGTCACGCGTCCTCCTATGGTGGGTACGGCAAGGGCACTATAGCACGGTTGGCCTGAAAACGAAAAAAGAGCCCCCCTACGGATGTGCAAACAGCTGCAGGCGTTCAAGCATCTCGGCCGCCTGAATCGCCATGGGAGTAGAAGTGAGGCCATACTGGTTACCTATCTGAAGAAGCTTAAATACAGCGTCAAAATCTCGCCGTTGCGATTGGCGCCACAGGCCAATCTGGAGCCACAGACCGGCCAGGGTATCCTGCTCGGGTAGAGAAAGACGACGCAGCTCATCACGCCAGTGCTCCTGGCGGTTGTCACCGACTAGGGGCAATATGGCAGCGGCTGCTCCTGCAGTTACTCGCCTGGTCGGGATAGCGGCAGGTGGCAAGGCACTTGGTCGAAGTGCGGCGGCGCTCAATAGACCCATCACGTACACAGTGTGATAAGCCGAAGCGAGCAGATAGCGGCTTCGTTCGGCTCCTTGGAGCTCGCTTAGCCGTTGCAGACGCGTAGCCGGGGACGGTAAAAAACCAACCGCATCCTCAGCCTGAGCAAGAACGCGCAGTGCAAAAATCGCTGCCGGGCTCCAGGGGGCACCAGTAAGCGGCCAGGCAAGCAAGACCTCTCCGCCCAGATCATAGTCTTGCTCAGCTAGGCAGCGGGCGAGCAGGGCCTCGGCTTCGGCCATAATAACGGCGCGTGAGCGGGGCAGCCGGGGCGGAAAAGACTCATTATTATATGCCATGTACATGAGGGCGTGAGTAAAGGCATAGACATCGTCGCGGCTGCCGGCCAAGAGGTCCGTGGGGGCATTAAGGGCCGATTTTGGCGCTGGCGGCCTGACGGCATCGTCATCCCATAAATGCAGTAGCCACCGTTGTTCAAGCACGCGATGTGGTGGTCGCTCACGCGCGCCGAAGGCTTGTGAAGCTTGGCTCTGGCGCAGCAGGGTATCAAAAGAAGCGTCGGGCAGGCCTAGGTAGTTTAGGCAAATGTGCGCCTGGGCATAATCAAGCGCGAGGGACGGCTCCAAGCACACCCCCAATCGCATGCGCGAGCTCCGAGCATACGGCGCCAACTGGTGAGCGAGCGCCTGAACGCGTGTGTTGACTACGGGTATATGATTGACCGCGGCTGCCGCCATCAGGAAGAAGCCTGTCTCGGAGATCACCTTCTCGGGCTGAATGGTAAACGACGGCTCCTGCGCATCGGTGTAGCCGTTGTTAGCCAGTCGCTCTAGAGCCTGTTCGGCGATGTCGAGGGCATGCAGGAGCCGCCTGATAAGATCGGCCTCACTCCAAAAAGCCCCCGTTGTTGGGAGCAGAGGCTTTTTGGCTGAAGGGCGCCTAGAATGAGGCGCCGGCATTAACCCTGAAGCTCTTTGGTGGCGCCGCGTAGTGCGCCTAGATTCTCTACGCCCGGGTTCGTGTGAACACCTGGCAGCACATAGACGTGCACAAACGTGCGCATAGTGCCACAGAAGCCATCCCAGGGCTCGTCAGCCAATGACAACGATGGCCCCATGGTGGCTACGGCTTCGCCAATAGCTTTAAAATCCACGGCCTTAGTGTCTAATAATTTCTTAACGACATCCTGATGGTTTACATGATTTGACATAATACCTCCTAAGTTTTTGTTAGCAGGACGTCACAAATGTTTTGCCCCGCTCGGATTATGAGGGGCCACTACCCTCACTGTATAGGGCTTATTTATCACTAAAATACCTAAATAAAGGGTTAAAATTGGCAAATCGCAATACCGTCAGATAGGCCTCTGTGGCCAAAAAAGATAGAGCCTGGTTGTGGCTAAAAAGCCGAACGATCGAGGAGCGTTGCTCCTCGATCGTCTTTTGTTACGAGCCGCTCTCCACCAGCTGTCGCGCGATGGTGGCAATGCGTTGGTTGTCGATCGGCTGGTCATCGTACACGAAAGTGATGCTATACAAGCGCGCTTTCGAGCTGTCAGCAATGCCGACGCTGAACTGAAGCCCCTTGCCCTGCGGCGGCACCAGGTTGTTGTAGTCGCCGCCCCTGGTAACGTCCGGAATCAGGTCTGGTGAGCTAGCCTTGAGGCCAGGCAGGTGCCGCATGGCGCCCGCGCCGGCCCAGGTCGCGATGCTGACGTCCGGGAAGGCGTTGGGATTGCCAGTGGGCGTGTAGGTCCAGATCATCCCGCCGTCGCCGTCATTGATGACCACGCACTGGTACTCTTCATACGGCCGCTGGGAGCCGAGATCTGCTTGCAGCTGCTCCGGCTTGAGGGCGGGAGGCGTGCAGTTCGGATCAATGAACGCACCCGGGCCCAGGCCGGTTCCGGGATTGGCCGCGGCCGTGTTGGTGCCATTGCTGCCAGTACCTGATCCGGGCTCGGTGTTGCCCCCGCAGCCGGTAATGCAGCCCAGGCCAAGCGC
>JARIHM010000167.1 GCA_029288275.1 Candidatus Saccharimonadota bacterium
GTACCACTGCATGCCGCCAGTAGTAGCGCACCAGCGGCGCTGATCATGAGCAAGAATCTTCGCACGAGCTTCATGGTTTGCTCCCAATCGAGAGTAGGATCAAAAGAACGAAGTGCGCCAACATTAGGACAATTCTTCTTGCTTGTCAAGAAAATGGTCCGAAAATTGACGCCTAGCTCAGATATCGGCTATCATCTACAGCATCATGAGTTTACGCGTTAAGTTTGCCCTAATTTTCCTGCTCGCGATTATTACCACGGTGCTTGCCCTGCCGCGTGAGGATGCGGTGCTCAAACTGTTCGGACTCAAAAACGCCAAGCTTCAGGTACAGCAGGGGTTGGATTTGCAGGGTGGTGCCCAGCTGGTCTTTCAAGCCGATCTAAGCAAAACCAAGGCGGCCGACCGGCAAACGGCTCTGAATTCGCTTATTACGGTGATTCAAAAGCGGGCCAATTTTGGCGGCACATCAGAGATTAGCGTGCAGCAGCAGGGTAGTGACCGGGTAAGCGTGAGTCTGCCAGGGGTGAAGGACGTGCATGAGGCGATTGATCGCATCGGCAAAACGGCTAACCTGACATTTGTGACTGTGGACGCCACAACGGGGGCGCAATCACCAACCAGCATCGATGGTAAGGACGTTGACTCGGCCGTGGCCGACTATGATCCTACCCGGTCGCAACCCGTAGTGCGCCTCAAACTCAAGAGCGGCGACAGTACCAAGAAGTTTGGTGATCTCACTACGCAGCTGAGCCAGAACGGCAATTTATTGCTGACGCTCCTGGATGGCCAGCCCACCTTCGGTCCGGCCAAGACTGAGTCTATTACCGATGGTACGGCCATTTTGAGCGGCAATATGGATATTGATACGGCTAAAAAGATTGCTGATGAGATCACGGCTGGTGCGCTGCCCGTGCCCGTTACCCTGGTGGAGCAGCGTAGTGTAGGCCCCAGTCTCGGCAAAGAGAGCGTACAACACTCGCTGGTAGCCGGTGCCATTGGCCTTGGTGTGGTGGCATTGTTCATGCTGCTGTACTACCGGATGGCTGGTCTTCTGGCTGTGCTAGCCCTAGGGGTGTATACCACTATCACACTCACGCTCTACAAACTGAGCGCGTTCTTGCCGGGCTACACCATCGTGCTTACCCTGGCTGGCATTGCAGGATTTATTTTGAGCATTGGTATGGCAGTAGACGCCAATATTCTGATCTTTGAGCGGCTCAAAGAAGAGCTGCGAGCCGGAAAGAGCTTTGTGGCGGCTACTGAGACGGCCTTTGACCGAGCCTGGACGAGTATCCGTGATAGTAACGTTTCCACGCTCATTACCTGCGTCATTTTGTATCTTACTTCGACCGCTACCCCCATCATTCGCGGCTTTGCCGTTACACTGGCGCTCGGTGTGCTCGTGTCAATGTTTACCGCTGTGGTGGTGACGCGTACGCTGTTGCGTCTGGCAATCCGCCAGCGCTGGGGGAGTAACCCCAGGTGGTACGGCGTCAAACAGGAGGAGCAGGCGTGAATATCATTGGCAAACGCAAAATCTGGTACAGTATCTCATTGGTCATGATTGTGCCGGGCGTGATTTCGCTTGTGCTCTTCGGGCTCAAGCTGGGCATCGATTTTAGCTCTGGCCAGCTCAGCACGGTGCGCGGTAGCGTTACGCTTGATCAGGCACAAACTGCGGCCAAGGGCCTAGGCTTCCAGGATATGCAGGTGGTACCGAGTGGTAATCAGACGCAAATCCGCTTCCGCGACCCGGCGCCGCAGGGCCAGCGCGAGGCCGACCACCAGAAGTTTAAAGACGTCTTGGCTAGCAAGGGCATTGAAGAATTGTCATTTGATTCGGTCGGGCCAACGGTATCGAGCGATATCGCGCGTAATGCCATCTTGAGCCTGCTTTTGGTATCGGTGGCCATTGTGCTCTACATTGCCTACGCCTTCCGCAACGCACCACCGCCAGTCTCGCCTTGGAGTTTTGGTGTGATGGCGATTGCCGCGTTGTTGCACGATGCGCTGTTTGTACTGGGTGTATTTAGTCTGCTCGGCCACTTCTTTGGCGTGGAGATCGACGCGCTGTTTGTGACCGCCATCCTGACCGTGATTGGCTTTAGTGTCCACGATACGATTGTGGTGTTCGACCGCATCCGCGAGAACCTGCGCCGCGAAAAGGGTAGTTTTGAGCAGATTGTGAATACCAGCATCTTGGAGACGCTGGCGCGGTCTATTAATACTTCACTGACAGTGCTCTTGACCCTCCTGGCGTTGTTCTTATTTGGCGGTCAGAGTATCCGATTGTTTGTGCTGGCGCTGCTCATCGGTATCGCCTCGGGTACGTATTCATCGATCTTTAATGCCTCCCCCTTGCTCGTAACGTGGCACAATTACCGGCTCAAGCGTTTTCAGGCCGGCAAAGCTAAGAAATAGGGTTAGTCTAAAACGCGAAAGGCCCCGCCGACATTGTCGGCGGGGCCTGGGCTTGAGAGGGTTAGACGGTAGCGGGCGTGACGCCAGCTGGTGCGGGCCCAGGTCTGCAACGCTGGCGTCACGCC
>JARIHM010000181.1 GCA_029288275.1 Candidatus Saccharimonadota bacterium
GTTTCGGGCAGGAGGCCTTCTAAATCTTGAGGCCGGTGGCGGCGCATGAACTCGAGCAAATGTGAATCCACTAGTTCGAGTGCACTGGCACCCAGCTCAGAGAGCTTGGCAATGGCCTCGCCAGCCTTTGCGAGATCGCTAAAGTAGCCCACTACGAGACTACTGCGCTGGTTCCAAGGCCGCGTTTCGAGCGTAATCTCGGTTACAATGCCCAGAGTACCTTGCGCGCCAATGATAAGTTGGCCCAAATCAAACGAGCCATCGCGACGGCGTACTTGCCCCAGCGCATAGCCCGCCGCGTTCTTGCTCACAGCCAGCTGGTGCTTCGCAATAATGTCTTCGTGATCCAGGATAAGGCTGTCGATGCGGCGATAGAGCTCGCCTTCAAGGTCGGTTTGGCCCTTCTTGCGGCTCAGCTCGCGAGCGGAGATGCGACGCGTTTCAATGAGCGAACCGTCGGCCAGCACTACTTTAAGGCTGCGTACAAATGAGCGCGTAGTGCCATACTTGAGCGATTTCTCGCCAGCTGCGTTATTACTTACGGCACCGCCTATGGTGCTATACGCGGCCGAGGCCGGGTACGGCGGCAAGAACCGGCCATGGGTGTGCAGGGTTTGTTGCAAAGTCTGATAAATCATACCCGGCTGCACGGTCACCGTGTCTTTATCGAGCCGCAGCAACCGGTTCATGTGGGCCGGGAACACTAGCTGCAAGCCCTCGCCGACCGCTCCACCGCTTTGATCGGTGCCGCGACCGCGAGCTACCACACTTAAATGTTTACCAGCCTCGGCCCGTTCGGTCACAAATCGCAGTGTTTTACGCACATCGGCCGTATTTTGTGGATACACAATGGCCTCAGGCAATACCCGAAAGATACTACCATCAGTTGCAAAGTACTCGCGCGCATCCTCATTATCGGTCACGCTCCCCAGAAGGAGCTGCTGCAGATCTTTGAGGTAGGCCTTCTTCATGAGCGGCTATTGCATCTCCGTCATCACGTACGAGGCCCACAAACACAGCACCCCCAAGACCGCGATCAGGGGCCAGATAATTACCACGTTGATACGATAATATATCTGCTTAGGCTCAGACCACAGGCCAGCCAAACCCCGCTGCTTCTTGTAAGCCTTACGATACTCCTGCCAAATGCGCTGGGCATTGAGCTCTACTAGTGCCGCTGCCAGAATAGTAATAGCACCCAGACCAGCCAATCCGGTGATGGGCCGCGTGAGAGCAATGAGGGAAAATACTACAAACAAGCCAAAAAACAATCCTACTGCAAACCGAGGCGGCGTAGTGGCACGGCGCATAAATAAGCGTGATAGCACAGAAGGTCTCCTTTTTTTAATCATAAGGATTTTGATCTAAAACTGCAAAAGATATTGCAATACCCGATATAACATTGCATTGCTATCTAAGAAATCATATAATGCTGAACGATCCCATACGCACGTTTGGAAGGATGCCATGGATCGCACCATCGTTATTAGCTTGCTCATCCTTGGTTGCGCGGTTGAGTTTATTCTGCGGCTCGCCGTCGTGGCATTGGTGGCATGTTCTCTCATCGGGCTCATCATCGTTCTCGAAATGGTCGAGCCCGACATGGACGAGATCACCAAGTTCGTGGCTCCATCCCTGCTCAAGCCGCT
>JARIHM010000026.1 GCA_029288275.1 Candidatus Saccharimonadota bacterium
GTCGAGGCGGGTTCCGCAGTCGAAAAATTACGTAGGGAGGGAGCGCCTAAGCTTTTTTACAGATCACGAGTTGACTTTACCGGGCCTTTTAAGGTAAAATTGGCTTCGTTGTAACCTCTAGTTGATAGGAATCCTAATTTGTTAGTAATTCGTCTCGCCCGCACCGGTCGAACTAAGTATCCTACCTACCGCATTGTGGCGGCTGAGTCCGCTCGGGCGGCGACGGGTAAGTTCGTTGAGGTGCTGGGTCACTACAATCCCCACACCAAAGAACTCGTGATCAAGCGTGAGGAGATCGCCAAGCGCCTGAGCCACGGCGCCCAGCCTTCCAACACCGTTGTGAAGCTCCTGATGCGCGAAAAGATGGAGCTGCCGGCCTGGGTCAGTCTCAAGACCAAGACCCCCAAGGCTACCGAGGCTCCTGCCGAGGAGCCACGGGTAGCTGAGGTAGCTGAAGACCAGGCTACCGAGGCTGAGGATAAAGCCCCCTCGGTCGACGACGTCGATACCGCCAACAACTAGAGTTCTCTCTAAGCAATCAACCCCTAAAGCGGGTTGATTTGCGTTAAAAATGCTATGATAGCCATAAGTCCTCTAACCAGCAAGGAGTGAGTGGTATATGCCGGAGATGGATAAGGAATTTGTAGAGTACGTCGTAAAGGCGCTTGTTAGCCATCCTGAAGATGTAAAGGTGCGCCGATCAGTTGATGACATGGGCGTATTACTGGAGCTTTCGGTTCACCCTGACGATATGGGCAAGGTGATCGGTAAAGCGGGCGCCACTGCCAAAAGCATTCGCACGCTGCTACGCGTACTTGGCTCACGTAATGATGCCCGCGTAAATCTCAAGATTGTGGAGCCTGATGGTAGCGAAGCTCGTGAGTCGGTGGCGGCTGCTGCAGAGCCAGTCGACGTTGAGCCGGATGCCAATGCCGAGCTCGTTGCTCGAACCAAGCAGGAATTTGCCGACCTGGACGACCTCGATATTTAGTAGATTATGATGAAGATCGATATTATTACCTTGTTCCCTGATATGTTCAAGGGGCCGTTTGACATGAGTATGCTCTGGAAGGCCCAGGAGCGGGGACTAGCGCAGATTAAGCTTTGGGATCTGCGTGAATTTGGCTTGGGAACGCGCCGAACTGTTGACGATACTCCCTACGGCGGTGGCGATGGCATGGTGCTCAAGCCAGAGCCCATGGTTGCGGCAATTGAGGCGGCTAAGGCCAAGAATCCTGGTGCCCGTGTTATTGCTATGACACCACGGGGCCATCAGTACGTGCAGGCGAAGGCGCGCCAGCTGGCCGAGCTGCCGGGACTTATTCTGATTGCAGGCCACTATGAGGGGTTTGATGAGCGTATTATGACCTATGTGGACGAGCAGTTATCGATTGGCGATTACGTGCTCACGGGCGGTGAGCTGCCGGCGATGGTGGTGGCTGACAGCGTGGTACGGCTCATTCCAGGTGTACTGGGCGGTGAGCAGAGCGCTCACGACGAATCATTTAGCGATCCGTCGCTCCTTGAATATCCGCAGTATACGCGACCGGTGGAGTTCCGCGGTGAGCGCGTCCCGGATGTACTCCTGAACGGTCATCACGCCGAGATCGAAAAATGGCGCCGTCAGCAGGCACAAGAGCGCACACGTGAGGTGCGACCGGATTTGCAATGAGCGAGCTAGTATCGGTAGTAGTGCCGGCGCGCAATGAAGCCGAGCATATTGCCACATTGCTTGAATCGCTGACGCAGCAGACTTTTGCTGGTACGCTCGAGGTGATCGTGGTGGATAATAATTCTACTGATCAAACAGCTCAGGTTGCCGCCCAATTCGCTGATCGGCTGAATCTACGGGTAGTGACAGAGCCGGTTAAGGGCCGGGGTGCAGCTCGGGCCGCCGGGTTTGCAGCCGCTGCCGGCAGCATCATCCTTTCGACCGACGCCGATAGCGTAGTGCCGGCCTGCTGGATACAGGAGCTCGTGGACGGATTGCGCCGATCTGGTGCGGTTGCGGTGACCGGTACTGGGCGCATCGAGGATTGCTCGCCCAGCGTAAATAACCGCTTTAACTGGTTGCAGCCCTTGCTTATGCGTGGCTATCGAGTAGTTTTTGGCCACTATTGGCTGACTGGTTTTAACTTTGCTATTACTCGTAACGCCTACCAGCAGTCTGGGGGGTTTAGGGCTGATGCGGCTGATCTGGAAGACATTGATTTGGGCTTTAGGGTGCGGCGAATCGGTCGCATCGTGATGCTGGGCAATGTCCCCGTAACAACCTCAGGACGCCGCTATCATCATGGATTGGTATCCGGCCTGTGGGCCTACGTAGTGATATTTTTTCGCCGGTTTGCGCTTGGTTCGGTGACGGCTAGCCGCGACTAGCTATTGCTCAAAGAAGTCCCACAGCTGGACTGATAGCTCGCCAAATTGAGCTGGGGCGTTGCCGGGGCTGTTCCAGGGGCCGCTCATCGCCACTACTACATAATCAGTCTTAGGACCGTAGACAATACCGCCGTCGTGAACGACGCCGTCGAGGTCACCGGTCTTGTGGGCAATAATGGTACCAGCCGGCAGGCCAACGGGCAGACGATTGTTAACCTTTTGCTGCTTGAGCAGAGTCAAGAAAGCGTCGTTTGAGCCGGGCGAGTTGAGTGTACCCTCGTAGAGCCTTTCAAATAGCATGGCGACATCGCGGGCGCTGGTCTGCTGGGGGGTGGCAAGGTCAGTCTCGGTGTAGCCATCGGCATGCAAAGCCGCATTTTGGGCGCCCCAGTTGAGGATACTACCCAAGGCACGGCCACAGTCATTATCCGAGACAGTGATCATAAGGTTAAGGCAGTCGCCGATGTTACGGCCGGTACCGCTACCGGCAGCCGTGCTGTAGCTGAGCTGGTTGGTATCGGCCATGCGGTAGATTTTATCGGCCACAAATAACTTGTAGAGGCTGGCGCTGGTGTAAGAT
>JARIHM010000037.1 GCA_029288275.1 Candidatus Saccharimonadota bacterium
GCAGGTTGCTCAACTCATCGGCTAAGTGGCCGAGAGCCTTTTCCATTTTGGGTTCGGTCCCTTCAACTAAATTTCGTACCATAGGCGCCTCGTCTTACCCTCTCATTATGCCCTAAAGCTGGCCTAATTCGTAGCGGACAAAGCGGCGGATCACGATATTCTCGCCTAACTTGGCGATCAAATCGGTGGTAAGCGCGCCCACAGTCTTATCAGGATCCTTAATGAACGGCTGATTCACTAGGCAAACCTGCTCATAGTACTTAGCCAACTTGCCCTCAACGATCTTATCGATGATCTCGGCCGGCTTGCCCTCGACCTCCTTGCGGTAGATGTCGCGCTCGTTCTCAACTACCTCAGCCGGCACAGCCTCAGGGTTGAGATACTGCGGATTGACGGCTGCAATGTGCATAGCAACGTCGCGGGCGTAGGCTTTAAAGTCCTCGGTGCGGGCTACAAAGTCGGTCTCACAGTTAATTTCGACCAGCACGCCAATGCGGCCGCCGTGCACATAGGCCTCAATGAGGCCTTCGCGAGCCTCGCGGTCACCTTTTTTGGCAGCCGAAGCCTCACCGCGCTCGCGCAGCCATTTAATGGCCGCATCCATATCGCCATTTGAGCTCTCCAGGGCCTCCTTGGCCTTCATCATGCCGGTACCAGTGAGGTCGCGCAGCTTTTTGATGTCTTCAACCGAAATTGCCATAACAGCTTCCTTTCAAAATGATTATGTAAGCTTTAGCGAGCATTATTTGGCGAAAAGGCTAGCATCCTGGCCGAGTCCTTATTCGCGATCTACCTGCATGTACTCAAGCAATGGATTGAGTCGTCGATACCTTTTTGCTCAAACAATGCTTCGCCTAACTTGTTTTCTGGATGATTTATTCTTGCGCGTCGCGCTGGCGGGTCTGAGCCACCTTAGCGCCATCGGCCGCGGCCTGAGCAATCAGATGAACCAGGATCTTGACTGCCTTAAGGGCATCGTCGTTGGCTGGGATCGGGTAGTCGATCAGATCAGGATCGGCGTTCGTGTCGGCCAGAGCGATCACCGGAATATTCAGCTTGCGGGCCTCAGCGACGGCAATAGTCTCTTTGGGTGCATCGACCACGAAGATAGCCGCTGGCAGCTGATCCATCTGCTTGATACCGCCAAAAATGCGGTTCAGTGCCGCAGCTTCGTTGGTGAAGTCCAGCACTTCCTTCTTGTTGTACTTGGTAACAAAATCACCACTCTCCAGACCAGTCTCGATCTTCTTGAGGCGGTTGATCTGCAAGCGAATGGTACGGAAGTTGGTGAGCATACCGCCCAGCCAGCGCTCGGTCACAAAGGGCATACCGGCCGCTTCGGCCTCAGCCTTGACGATGGGCGCAATCTGGCGCTTGGTGCCGACAAACAGCACCTGGCCACCCTTGGCCGCTGCATCACGAGTGAAGCTCAGCGCGCTGTCGAGTAACGGCGCGGTCTTGGTAAGGTCAATAATATGCACGCCACCCCGGGCCCCGTAGATGTACTGTTTCATCTTGGGGTTCCAGCGGCGGGTTTGGTGGCCGAAGTGAGCTCCGGCCTCGAGTAGTTCCTTGAGGCTTATGTCTGCCATGGAAATCCTTTCGTCGTTGCTGATCGCTGCCCAGTTGGGAGGATTTATCGCCC
>JARIHM010000028.1 GCA_029288275.1 Candidatus Saccharimonadota bacterium
ATGCATATGCACGAGGCCGCGACGCTGCCGGCTTTCGCTGTCATCACTAACTGAAATGAGCGACAAGTCCAACAATAGACGAAGCGCCTCATCCAAGCAAAAGTGCGAATCGCGCATTATTTGAGCAGACAGCACGCCTAGATCCTCAAGGTTAAGTCGCACTGGTTGCAAGAATTCTCGTTCAGTTTTAGCCGCCGCAACTACCGAAACTAACCCGAGGAGCATCAGCGCGAAGCCGCCCCGTTCTTCTACCACCGTAAGAGACCGAATTAATATTGCTCTAAGCTTCTCACCCTTATCGGTCACTGCATTGCCAGGTTTGGTATCAAAAGCGTGACATACCTCCCTGACTCCAGCTAGCGTCCTCTCTGCGACACCGCACACCGCTTGTATCAGTAGAGGGTAGTTATCAAGCGTTCTAGCGAAAGACTTTGCCTCCCCCTCTCCAATAGATGGAATCAGCTTCATAAAAAGTTCTACGGCCTCCGCGTCGCGCATGGCGTCCACATGCAGCCTGCAATACCGAGCCGGGGCAGTGTTACCCCATTCACGACAGGTGATAACTATGATGGCTTCAGGTTTGCGAGGTAGACGACCTTGAAGTTCGTCGATACTTTGCAGGTTATCAAGGACAACAAACCTTGGGCCCGATTTGACTGTCAATAACTCAGCAAGCTTATCCCAAGCATTATCGGGGGTCGTGTTACTGGCGTCGATACCGTACTCAGCCAACACAGGCCGGAGGTCGATTAGCGGAAGCTGGCCTTGTTGTACCTCAAGAAAGGGCGAACCAACTGATAGAGACTCAGCTAAGGTAGTCTTACCCATGCCAGCAAGGCCCACCAGCGCGATGATTTTGATGCCATCGCGAACATGCTCGTTGAATCGCTGCTCAATTTCACGGCGATGAACGTATCCAGGTGGCGTTTCGATAAACCCACTCGGTTCTTCAAATGACTCCCCACTCTTAGCGGCGAAGCTAATCACCGGCTCTTCGCTCTTGAGGAACCCATCAACCGGGTTCAGGCTGGCGACAACCTCCAGGGCTCTGTCTCGGTGACGATCAAGATACTCAAGCAACGCCTTGGCCATAGCGGACACCCATCGAGCTTGCGAGTTCCAAGCAGTCTTGACTGCCGTGCCCGCTCGACCTTCCGCTACCAATGCCGTGTAGTAGCGAGCGGTCTTCGTCTCGCGTCGCCAAGGCTCTTTTGGCACTCCCGCAGGCCACTTTCTAGCAAGTGACCCTTCTATTTCCTCTCTTGTAACTAGTTCAAAACCAAGCAGCTCACCGGCGGCCTTCACCTCTGGGCTCCCTGATGCCTCAACAGCCCCGCGTAAGACTGCGGCTACAACTCGACCATAGTTGCTTAACGCGACGTTCTCCAGGTGAAGCTTCTCCCAAATTACTTTCTGAACCTCTTCGGCATCGAAGGCGTCCATCCGCTCGCTTGGCCCTGCACCAGGCCCCTGCGTCTCTCCAATAATGGCCTTGATCGAACTCTCAATATCTCTGGGATGCCAATCCTTACCCAAGACGCCCTCCCGACAACCCCGGGGCCACCCTCGCTCCGCCAAGACTGCACAGCATAGCATCGTTCGCTATTGCAAATAGATAGACAATGTGTTATAAATGCCCACGGGATCGGCCTCACTAATTGGAGGCCACCGATGTCGTTTCTCGTGCGCTTCGTTGACGAGTTCGAGATGTTCTGGGAAGTACGCTTACAAGAAGACCAGAGCACCCTAAATTCACTGGAAGAATACATCCAAGAGTGGGTCACTGAAGGCGGAGCTGCTCGGGCCTGCGGCGGTGACTTCCAGCTGTTTATCGTATTCGTTGGATTCTTGTTCGCCCGGTGGCACGATCAACGTGCTGCATGTACGAACGAGAAAGACTGGCACAGCTGGATTCCTTGGTCCGTGACTAGGGCCCTGAAGGATGAAGGAATGCCTGGCGAAATCTTCAACCCGCTCTATTTTCAGTACTGGGCCTCAGCCTTCGGCCCCTACGAGAAGTAGACCCTACTGCTCTAGGCCGTCCGTGCTGGTCGCATCAGACACTCAAGCACGGCCTAGCACTGCCCACGCCGGTCCCACCCCAGCCCGCTCCTCGTGAGCGGGCTTTTCACGTCTCCATGAACTTGCCGAACTGTTGCCGATTCCTTGCCGATTTGCCGATTGCTGTTGCCGATTACAGATTCTTTGCCGATTCATGGCACCGTTCGAAATCCGTACTACGGTCGCTCCTGTCAGCCCAAACAAAACGAGAAGTGCCCGGCGGTCAGCCGCCGCGGCATCGTTCATTGAGAACTCCACAGTGAGAAGCGTTATGCCCCCATGTGTGACGCTGGTCCAGCCAAGGAGGCCCTGGTGACCTCTGTGTACGCCGATATCGGCTGGCTGCTGGCGTCGCATGCGACGTGGTCATCGGCTCGCATAGGTATCACATGCGCGTAGTCGTGCGGAGGAGCAGTACGTCCAGGACCACGACGAGCTGGCCGTTCGTGAGGCCAGCATCCGACGACTGGGGCGGAGGCCGAGCAGCTTCGCGTCCAACTTCGGGCCCTCAAGCCGCTGGCTCCGCCTTCCAGCCAGCACAACCCCGGGACCGAATAGCTCAGGTCTCGGGACGGAGCGCAGCTCTAGTCGGAACTCTCGGCTAGAGCTGCCCTTCCAGAGAGGAGGTGTTCGCCTTCATGCACCGGAGCTTCGGCTCCATCCTCGGGCGGGTCGCAGCCATCGTTGGCGCACTGCTGTGCGTCGGCGTTGTCCTGCGACTCATTGTCGCCATCTTGCAGCCGGTTCTACCGGACCTGCTGTGGCGCAGTCTCACAGCCGGCTGGGAGTTGCTGTACGGCGTCATCTCTCCCGCTGTCCCGGCCGTGATCGCCGTTGGCGTCCTGTGCGCCATCGGCTGGGTAATCCTCGGAAATCGGAGGTGAGTAACAACCAGAAAGGGGGCAGCCACCCATGTTGCTGATCCTGTTCGTGCCGTTCCTGCTGTTCTTGGCCGTGGTTCTCATGGGCGCACAACTGGGCGCCATCCTGTGGCCGGTCATCCTGGTGGCCGCGGTCATCGCCGTGGTCGTCAAGCTCACGAAGTGAGCCAGGATTCATAACCCGCGCAAGCGTTCGTGCTTGCGCGGGCATATCTACCGGTGGCGGACCAATGCACGAACGGTCCGCCACCTCTTTTTTTACCCATCTCATCCAACTAGAACCGGAGGTGCACTATGCCGAGGCGTACGCGCAAGGAGCTTGTCGAGAAGCAGGTGGAGAACTTCGAGATTTGGGAGCGCGACGAGGAGTGCCGCTGGCTCCGCCGGGAGCTTCGCGCCCAGTGGCGGCTCATGCTGCGCAAGCGTGATGCTGAACCCGCCAGCGAAGATAGACATACGGCCTAAAGGGCCGTACCAGCACAAGCGTTTGCGTTCGTCTGGCGTTTCTGAGTGATCCAGGCCTACCGCCCCTTGTCAAGAGGGGCGGTTATCCACAGGCAATTCATTGCTTTCAGGTAGTGAAGCTGCGAATAATAAAAGTCCTGGGCGGCGCTGTCAGAGCT
>JARIHM010000057.1 GCA_029288275.1 Candidatus Saccharimonadota bacterium
GCGTTCGGATCAATGCTAGCACCAATCCCGCTGCCGCCAGCACGCTCCAAACCGGCGCACCCCAGCCAAAGCGGCCGAGCATCAAGCCCAGGAGAAGGGCGCCACATATTAAACTCAAAACCGTGGTTCGGCGCAGCGGCATACGAAGGGCTTTTCTCACCCTCCGTTATCAACCTCCCTATTGTGCCCGAACGAAGGCCGAAAAAGCAATAAAAAGAGGGCGGATTCGCTTCAAAGCGAATCCGCCCTACCTCACTGCTGCACCCGCGATGGCTGAACCGTCGGCCGGAACCGCAACGATTCACCGTTCCACTGAATGTGGAACGGGTGGTCGTCCTGCAGCGCCGACAGCACGCTGCACCACACCGGCTCCAGGCCCTTGAAGCCTGGCGTCCGCTGCTCTTCTGGGGAAGCCGCGGCGGTCAGGTCGGCCAGCCCCTGGAGTTCCGCCCGCGTCACCCACCGGTGAGACTTGGTTTCAGCCGGGCTAGCACTCACCCTGACGGACGACGGCACCTCGGCCTCATAAAACAGCCAGAAGTGATAACCGCCGCCGGGCCGGCGACAGGCGTTCCGGTAGTGACCATTGACGCCCGGATCGGACAGCGCGCTCAGCACTAGACCCCGCAGGCCGACCTCTTCGCCCACCTCACGCTCGGCCGTGACCGGAGCGGTCTCGCCCCGCTCCGGATGCCCAGCCGGCGGCGCAAACCCGTACGGCACCTTGAGCCGCTCAATCAAGAGGAGCTCGCGCTCGCCATCGCCGCCAGGGCGCCGGCGCGTCACCAGCACGCCCACGCTGCCGTTGTTGCAAGGCTCGGGCAGCTGGCCATACTCCTGAATAGCGGGCAGCCGCTTGGCATCCCGGCCGGCCTGCCACTGGGCGTGCTTCGAGCCAAAACCGTAGGCCACCTCGACGGCAAGCCGGTCAACTCGTCCGTTCAGAATCTGGGGGTCGATCCCCCGGAACTCCTCCAGGCGGTCGGCCTGATCCGGCAACGGATACAGGAACGCCAGTGGCTTATGGAGGAACCGCGCCACCGCCACTTCCATGGTGGTGTTGATCCCCACATAGCCGTCGATGCCCTTGGCCCGTCCGTTCACCACCAGCACCAGATCGGCCCACTGAATCTTGAGAAAATGCGTGCCAATGGCCAAGTCCTTGGCCTTCCAGACCCAGCGAACCTGCGGCCCAGCCTGCTGACGCAGCTGGTAGTATTCCTCAACGGCCAGTTGCTCACCCTCCGGACCCGCGATGAAGTCCGGCGGCATCTGCACCAGGTGGCCATCGGCCTCTAACTGCTGCTTAACAGCTCGCATCTCATCGATGCAGGCGATGGTGCCGCAGAGCGTAATCTTGAGGCGCATGGCCTCGACCGGCTCGGTCATAACCACACCTTTCTTTGGTGGCAAGGTACAAACAGCAGCCGAAGGCTGCTTGCGGTGATTATACGATCTTCTACAAGGTTGTACAGTCCTGACTAGCTTTGGCATCATCCACGCGCCGCTGCTCTACCTGAGCGAGCCCCCGTTGATAAGCCGTCCAGACCGCATCCCGGCTCAGATCCCCTTCAAGCTCAACGAGATCGAGAGCGTGAATCTCGCTTCGCCGGCCGTAAGAATCCCTGGCTGAGTAAAGGCAGGCCAGAGGCTTGTTGTACGCCCGCGCCACCGCTATTTCCATAGCAGTATTAACCCCTATGTGCCCCTTAATGCCTTGAGAAGGCGGATTCACTACCAGTACCAGATCGGCCTGCCGGATGTTGGCAAACTGCCGCATCATGGCCTCATGCTTAACCCGCCAAGCCCAGGGATGGTCAGACGGAGCCACATTCTGCAGATGACAAAAATCCTCGGCTGAGATTGCCTTGCCCTCGTCAACCATCAGGTAGTCCGGCGGCATCTGTACCAGGTGGCCGAGCGCCTCCAGAGTAGCCCGGGTCTGCCGCAGCCATTCAATGCGACGCATCGAGCCACAGAGGGTTACTCGCAGCGACGGGTAGGCGGCAGTGCTTGGTTCGATCATAGCCGTTCCTTCCTAGCTCAAGGTTCGAGCGGGCAAAGAGCTGCCCAGTGTGATTATACGATCTTTTACTCTGTTGCGCAGGCCGGATAGGTGTATACTAGGTCTACATTTTGGCTAAGCGAAAGGCAAATATGGCAACCGCTGAACAAGGGATCAAGCAGGCTCGTTACGAGGCCTTCTGCCAGGCCTATCCCACATATGCCACTACGACCCGGCTAGACAAACTGCGCCGCACCGATTTTGCCCGCCTGGATGATACCGGTCAAGTCTACCTGGACTACACCGGCGGCGGCCTTTACCCTGCCTCACTCATTGCGGACCACGCGGCGCTGTTGCAGGGCGCCGTTTTTGGCAATCCCCACTCTATTAATCCGACTTCCCAACGCTCAACACAGCATGTCGAAGCCGCCCGCCAAGCGGTATTGGAGTTCTTTCGGGCTGATCCCAAGGAATATGCCGTTATTTTTACGCCCAACGCCTCCGGCGCGCTGCGGCTAGTGGGCGAGGCCTACCCGTTTGGCGCCGAGAGCCAGTTTCTGCAGCTGGCTGATAACCATAACTCAGTGAACGGTCTGCGCGAGTTTGCACAGGCTCGAGGTGCCGAGACGCGGGCGGTCATCAACCGGCCTAATTTGCATATCGACGAGCAGGCGCTGCGGGCCGCGCTGGCTGACCGGCCGGCCGGCGCGAGCCTGTTTGCTTACCCAGCTCAGTCCAACTTTACCGGCGTGCAGCATGCCCTGGATTGGATCGAGACCGCGCACGAATTTGGCTGGGATGTGGTGTTGGATGCCGCAGCCTTTGTGCCCACCAATCGACTTGACCTCAGTCGGCATCACCCTGATTTTGTACCGCTATCCTTCTACAAAATGTTTGGCTGGCCCACGGGCGTGGGCTGTTTGCTGGCCCGGCACGAGGCGTTGGCCAAATTACGGCGGCCCTGGTTCGCGGGCGGCACCATTTGGGCGGTCAGCGTGCAGGCCGGGTGGCACGTGATGGCTGATGGCAGTGATGCCTTTGAAGATGGCACCGTGAATTATCTGTGTTTGCCAGCTATCCCGCTGGGCCTCCGGTATTTGGACCAGGCCGGCCGCGATGCCATCCACGAGCGTGTGATGTGCCTGACCGGCTGGCTGCTCAGGGAGCTAACCGCCCAGCATCACACGAACGGCCGGCCGCTCGTCCAGATATATGGCCCACACACCACGGCCGGCCGGGGAGCCACGGTGGCCTTTAATTTTCTCGATCCGGCCGGCCGCATCGTCGATGAACGCATCGTGGACCAAGCCGCCGCGGCCGCCAACATCTCGCTGCGCACTGGCTGCTTCTGTAATCCAGGTTCCGGTGAAGTTGCCTTTGATCTTGCGCCTGATAAACTCGCCGCTGGTTATGAGAATGGTCGCCGCGTCGGCTTTGATCGCTATCTGGAAGTCATTGGCCTGCAGAGCGCCGGTGCAGTGCGCGTTTCACTTGGCCTAGCTAGCACCTTTACTGACGTCGCACACTTCCTTGACTTTGCTATCGCCACCTTCCTCGATCAACCCCAAGATCGCAGTACCCTACCTCCGCGCCAGCGTTGCTAGAATTCAAACTCCGCCCAAATGGGCCGATGATCAGACACTTCGGTATGAATAATCTGCGAACCTCGGCACGCGATCTCCTTATAAAAGATATAATCAAGCCGCCACTTGAGTCCCTCATACGTCCGCTCTCCGATCCGAAATGGCCGTGTCGCCCAGGTCTTGAACCGGTCGTTCGGTCCCGCGTCATGCAAGGCTGACCGTAACCGGCGGATAATACTCGAACGCGGTACGGCGTTAAAGTCGCCCGCTAGCAGATACGGACCCGTGATTCTGCTGGCCTCGGCCAAGATTTCCTCCGTCATACGCCGGCGTAGTGGTGTAGTACGAAACTCGGGATTAAAGGGCAGATGAGTGGTACTCACCGTCAGCTGCCGACCTTCAACTTTAAGCTCTGCTGTCAGATAGAACCGCTCCTCACCTGGCTGTATCAACTGGCGCCGAGCCACAATCGGCCAGCGCGACAGAATTCCATTGCCCAGCTGGGCCGGCTGGCCATTTGGCAGCATCATCTGGCCATAGACACAATGCGCTTCATAACCCAGCCTCTGGGCCAGATACGCTCCAGTATCAAAAATCTCGGAATGGTAGCCCTGAGTGAGCTCTTGGAGACACACTATATCCGGGTTTAATCCCTGAATAGCTTCGGCTACTCGGGCTGGATCTTCCTCATACAGACAATTCCACTGCAAAACCGTGAGTCTCATATTGCTAGTCTACCAAGGACGCCCCCGCCCCGGACTAACCGGGCGGGGGCGATGCGCCTTAGAAGCTCGTCATTTGACGTAGCACCTGAGCAGCCCGGTCGTGTGCCGGGGAAACAATCTGTGGCTCAAGCAACGGCTGTGGACCGGGCAAATTGGCCGGGCACAGCGTGTCGTCAGCCGGGAATGTACCATCAGCCAGCCAGGCAGTAGTGGCATTGTTGGCGCAGGTGTTGGGCTTAAGGTATGACACCGCGTGCCCACCCTGGTCCACGCTCACCATGCGCGCCCGGTTGCCCAGGGCTGCCCGCATCTGGAGTGCACCCTGGTATGGGGTAGCTGGATCGCGCAGATCTTGCATGATCAGAATATTGTGAGCCGGCCCCTGCGAGCTAATAGCCACGGGTGGCTGCTGTGGCCGGTTTGGCCAGCTGCCACAGGCCCAGTAGTTGGAGCCTAGCTCGCCAAATAACGGATAACGCTGAACGTCGGTCTGCAGCTGCCGCTGATAGGTTCGAGCTGAACGCGGCCAGGCAGCATCGTCGCACAATACCGCCAGTGCCGAGGCTGCCGCGTTGTCACTGGGTGCGCCCATCAGGGTATTGCGCAGAGTCTCGAGGCTGGTCGATGCTGCAGCCATTGGCCGCAAAGCATCTTGCCAGAGCGAGGCCATAATCGGAAAATTGGCGTCATCATAGAGGCCGCTAAAGCTTAGTTCGCGGAAGTATGCATCGTTCAGCACCGTACCATCGGCTAAGGTTTGGGGCTGAGACCGCAACTGGTCAATCAGTTGTAGATATGTCTGCCGCACTGCCTCAGGGGTAGCACCGAGGCCGTAGGTGGCATTGTTATCGGCTGCATATTGGGCAAAATCCGGGAAGCGTGTCTCGCCACCTAAGCCCCACGAGCGGAACTGCTGCCGCCAAACCCACTGCGGGTCAACCGAGCTATCGAGCACGAACCGGTCGGTATGATTGGCAAATAGCGAAGCATACACCGCACCCAGCTCCGTGCCATAGGAATAGGCAAAGTAGTTAATTTTAGGCTCACCGAGTGCCCGCCGAATCTGGTCCATGTCGCGGGCCGTATTGGCGGTAGTAATGTACGGCAACAGGCCGCCGGATTGTTGGCCGCAACGCTGCGCCACCTTCTTGTTAAAGGCCACCGTGTCGCTAAAGCTGCCGTTT
>JARIHM010000062.1 GCA_029288275.1 Candidatus Saccharimonadota bacterium
ATGCGGCGCTGGAGCCGGCCGGCTAGGGTCATAAGATCGGCCTTATTGTCGACTAGACGGCGGGCTAGCAGCAGACGGTCGAAAACCGTAGCAGCTAGGGCCGAGCTGGCTGCTTCGTCCAGCTCGGCTAGGCTGTCGGCCGCGGCTTCGTCGTTGGCTAGCTGAATAGCCAAACCAGGCGCACCGGCTGCTAGCTCAGCCAGGCGCCGGGCCTCAGCCGCTTCCACGTCATGGTAGCCCACGAGCAGATCAGCCACAGCGGCCATCGTAACCGGCGCAAAATACACGGGCGCCACGCGCGAACAGACCGTTGGCAAGAGCGATTCCAGCTGCTCGGCTACGAGTACAAAATGCGTACGCGCCGGCGGTTCCTCGATTAACTTGAGTAGAGCATTTTGGGCTTCAATCGTGAGTGCCTGCGCCTCGTCGATGATCACTATCCGAGCCCCTTCGGCATAGTATGGACTCAGGGTAAGCGTGTGACCCAACGTGCGCACCTGTTCGATAGTAATACTGGCCCGGCCCTCAGGCTGGAGCACTAGTAAATCGGGATATGAACCAGCCACAAACTGACGACAGGGCTTGCATAAACCAGCTGTATCACCCTGACAGTTGAGCTGCCGGGCAAGATCACGAGCGGCCGTAGCCTTACCAATGCCCCGCGGCCCATGGAACACATAGCTCCCCGCTGGCGCTGCCACGGCCGCAGCCAATTGGCGAGTCGTGAGGTCATGCAGGAGGAGTGTCATGAATTAATTATACGAACCTTTCAGGCGTGTGAGAATGGTTGATAAATCAGGCGGTAATGGACTGGCTATATCGAGGGACTGGCCACTCGGGCCGGTCAGCTGTAGTCGAGCCGCATGCAAGAATTGGCGTTTGAGGCCCAGCGGCCGCTTAGCCGAGCCATACACCACATCCCCGGCAATCGGATGGCCCAGCGCCGCAAAATGCACACGCAATTGGTGCGTCCGGCCGGTCTCAGGGTAGGCCTCGATTAGGCTATAGCCTGGATAAGCGGCCAGCACGCGATACCGCGTTACGGCCGGCCGGCCGTTGGCGTGCACGCGGCGGCGCGTGGGGTGAGCCGGATCACGGTCGAGCGGCAAGCGAATCACGGCCTCATCCGGCTCAACCCGGCCCACGGCGAGCAGTTGGTAGGTTTTGCGCACATTATGCTCCTGCCACTGACGCTGCAGTGCTGCCTTGGCCGCAGCGGTCTTGGCGAGCACAAGGAGGCCCGAAGTGTCACGATCGAGCCGGTGAACGATGCCCGGCCGTTCGGCATCGGGATCATTTGTGTGCTGCCGGGCAAAATCAACTACCGTAGTTTCATCAATCCGGCCATTGCCGCCATGAACGGTGAGGCCGGCCGGCTTATCAATCACGAGCAGGTCATCGTCCTGATAGACGATCGGCGGCTGAGGTATATCCAGTGGGGCGCGCGTCTCTTCGACCATATCTATGACTACCGGCGCGCCCGGCTCCGGCGCGGTGCGAGCCCGGGCCGATTCACCGTTTACCTGCACAGCGCCGGCCTTAAACCAGCGCTGTACTTCACTGCGTGATACGCCACAGGCCTCGGCCAAATACACATCAAGCCGCGTTGCTGTGGTCTCTCCGATCGTTAGCTCGCGCCTCAACGGATTAGCGCCGAAGCGTCAGTTAGGTCCCGCTTCGACCCCAGAATCACGAGCCGATCACCCGGATAAATCATTTCCTTGCCGGTCGGCCGTACGCGGCTTGTCCCGTCAGCGCCATTAATAGCAATGACCGTGGCGCCCACTTCCCCCTCCGCCAGCGCCTTGCCTAGATGATGGCCAGCTAGCGGTGAGTTGTCGCCCACCACCATCTCTTCTACCTCCAGGTCAGATACGCCAGCATTACCCGACACAATATCCATGTAATCGACCACGTTCGGCCGCAACGCCATTGAGGCCATGTGATACCCGCCGATCCGGTACGGCATGGCCACCCGATCCGCCCCGGCCCGCTTGAGCTTGAGTTCATTCTCCTGGCGATTAGCCCGAGCCACGATGTACAGCTTGGGATTAAGCGACCGCGCCGCCAGAGTCACAAATAGATTGAGCGAATCATCACTTAGGCAGGCCACCAAGCCAGCTGCTTGCTCAATGCCCGCCTGCTGCAAGGCATCTTCTTTGCTACTGTCCAAATTAAGCGCCAGATAGCCGGCTGCCAACGCCTCATCAACCTTAGATTGGTCCCTATCGAGGGCCACAAATGGCACCCCTTCCTGGTGCATTTCGCGGGCTACCTGCGAGCCAACGCGACCGAGTCCGCAAATAATGTAGTGTTCTTTGAGTTTATCAACTTTAGCTTTCACGCGCAGTTTCCGTACATTTCCACTTAATCCCATCATACTTTCTGCAAAAAGCTTAAGCAAATACGCAATGATAATGAACGAACTCAAAATGAGCACAAGCACTGTGAGCCGCGAACCCACATCGGTAAAGCCGTAGTGATCATAATGTGTTAGCAGAATGGTAGCCGTCTCATACAGCGCATTCCAGAGCGAGATATGAGCAAATACCATAAAGCTAATGCTACCCGTCAATAATAATATGGCCGACGCCAGCGACAGGTGCCAGACAGTACGAGCATTGTGGTCTTGCATAGATACATTATATAGCGCTTGTGCTTAATAGCACATTATTGACAATGTTACAGGAGCAATGTTATAACTAGCGAGTCCAAGACGTACCTACGGCAGGAGGCGCCCGTGTGCGCGAGTATTAAGACGCTTGAGGTCGGCGGCGACACGCCCTACACCTACACTGTGGGTGGAACCGACAGATTGGGCCGAAAGATCACCAAAATCAAGGAAACCGGCAGGACTTACCGGATTTACCTTGAAGGCGGCCAGGAAATCACCGAGTCCTCCGGTGTAGTAAAGTCAGTAGGGTTTTAGACGTACTTCGACACGATCGGAAACCAGGATGTGCACAAGCATTAAGTCGATCGAGGTTCAGCGGACTGATTCGAGTCGGCCCGGGGATATCGCCATTTTCACGGTAGGGATGCTTGATCCTTACACCTGCGTCAAGGTCACGAAGATCAAAAGAGTTGGGAAGGCTTACGAGATTCATCACCACGGCAGCACCGATCTCACATTAGTGGAGGCATCAAAGTCAAAGGTGAGGAAAGTACGGTAAGACCTCAGGCGCCTTCCGGGCGAGGAGAGATCAAGATGTGCGCGAGCATCACCTCGATCGATGTAGAGATCAGCCCGCACAATACCTACACGTATACGGTGGGCAAGAATGACCATGAGGGCGTACGGATTACGGCAATCAGGAGGAAGGGTGGCCACTTGTACGAAGTTCATCGCGGCCGCCACGAACCGCTGCTCGTGCCCGCGTACGATGTGAAGAAGGTCCGATAAGGCTTGTCTCCGCAGGACCCTGCCCTGCGGAGATATTTTTCTACCAGAACCCCGAAGAGGCATCATTGACAGTGATAAGCTAATTCTGATATAACTAGCGAGTCCAAATTGCCCCAACAGCCGGAGGCCTACATGTGTGCAAGTATCAGCTCCATTTCATTCGAAAGCGGAGGCGGATCTGAGGTGTTCACCGTCGGTAAACGCGATAGAACCGGCCACAAGGTTACGAAGATCAAGAAAAACGGGGCAAATTACGACGTTTTTCGTGAGGGAGCGACTACGTTAGTCCTGACCGCGGGATCCGTGAGAGTGCTGAAGTAGCACTCCATCGCTTGAATGACTTAAGCCAGAGGGACTATCGGCGGTCACTCCATTCACAACGAAGCAGGTAGTACGACCACTCTCTAGCATCTCCGCAGGACCCTGCCCTGCGGAGATTTTTTATACCAAAAAACGACCCCGGGGAGTCGTCTTCTGGTCGAATATTCGAGTGTGCGCTTAACGCTTAGAGAACTGCGGCGCCTTACGGGCCTTCTTGAGACCTGGCTTCTTACGCTCTTTTTCGCGCGGATCGCGAGTCAGCATACCAGCCTTCTTCAGCGTGGGACGCAGGTCGTCGCTCATCACGTTGAGCGCGCGGGCAATCGCTAGCTGAGCAGCGTCGGCCTGGCCAGCCTTGCCACCACCGCTGACGTGCAGGCTGACGCGCAGCTTCTGGTGCTGGTCGGCCAGCTTGAGTGGACGCTCAACCACGGCGATCAGCGCTTCATTGTTAAAGTAGCTCGCCGCCGGCTGATCGTTCACCAGTACTTCGCCCTTGCCAGGGTAGAGCCGGACAGTGGCAATGGCCTCCTTGCGGCGACCGCGTGAGTAGTGATAGTGGATTGCATCAGCCATTATTTGTCTCCTAACGTTTTAGGCGCCTGCGGAGCATGTGGGTGGTCAGCACCCGGGTAGACCTTAAGGCGGTACATCCGGTCATCGTGCAGACGATTCTTGGGTAGCATGCCGGCGACAGCATTCTCTACTGCCTTGGCAGGGTTACGCTCCATCAGATCAGCCAGCGTGGTCTCCTTGATACCGCCCGGGTAACCTGAGTGACGGTAGTACTTCTTGTCCTCTAGCTTGTTGCCAGTGACCGCAATCTTAGCCGCGTTGATAACCACAACGTTATCACCGCAGTCGAGGTGAGCACTAAACTGGGGCTTGTGCTTGCCTAGCAGGTAGGTGGCAACGAGCGTCGCCAGACGACCCAGGGTTTTGCCCTCAGCATCAATGATGTACCAGTCGTGAGTAATAGTAGTAGGGGTTGGTGAGTAGGTCTTCATAACTATGCCTTTGCCTCAACCGCTTCGGCCTTGGCTGCCTTAGCCCTGGACGCTGGCTTGGCCTTAACATCGGCCTTAGGAGCCTCAGCAGCCGGCTTGGCGCCATCTAATACGAGCGACAGGTGCACCATAGGTGCGTTATCGCCGCGGCGGTTAGCCAGTTTAATGATCCGCGTGTAGCCGCCCTGACGATTGGCAAATGCCGGTGCCAGTTCTTGCAGCATCTTCTGGGTGGCGTTCTCGGTAAGGAGCTCGCGACGCAGTGCCCGGCCGCCGGCTAGCGTGCCTTTCTTTGCGTAAGTAACAAGGCGCTCGAAGCGTGGCGCCACTTCCTTGGCCTTAGCCTCGGTTGTGGTGATCGCCTCGTGCAGCACCAGAGAGGTCAGCTGACCGCGCACAAGCGCGCGACGCGGACCGGCCTCCAGCTGGAGCTTGCGCCCCTGGTATCCGTGACGATGCATCTTAGCTTACCTTCTCCGTGAAGCCGAGCTCAGTGATCTTCTCTTTCACTTCGTCGTAAGCCTTCGAGCCAAAGCCCTTGAGCTCGCGTAGCTCCTGATCGCTCAGTTTGAGCAGATCTTTCACGGTCTTAATGTCATTATTGATCAGCGCATTGGTTGTACGCGGCGACAGATTAATCTCTTCAATGTTAACCTTAGCCGCACCGGTCTCGCTGTGATCCTCGGCCTGACCACCTGCCAGTGTACCAGCCGGATTACCGGCGACCACCTGGAAGTGCTCTACCAGAATCTCGGCCGCCTGGCGCATCGCCTCGGCCGGCGTGATGGTACCATCGGTCTCGATCTCCATCACCAGCTTATCAAGGTCGGTCATCTGACCCACGCGGGTATTTTCAACGTTGTAGCGCACGCGCTGTACTGGGGAGTAGAGTGCGTCAACAGCGATCATGCCAACTTCCAGCTTCTCACCCTCACGGTGCTCCACCGGCACATAACCGCGACCCTTCTCGACCTTGATCTCCATGCCGAGCTTGACTTTGTCGTTGTCGAGCGTGGCAATTACCTGCTCCGGATTGACGATCTCAACATCTGAAGACGTTTTGATGCTGGCGGCAGTAACTTCGCCCTTACCGGAGGCAGTTAAAACAATAAATTGGGGCTCATCAGAATAAACCCGGAAACGCAATTTCTTGAGGTTAAGAATAATCTCAACCACGTCTTCCTTTACACCGGTGATGGTCGAAAACTCATGGGCTACGCTGTCAATCTTGACGGCCGTAACGGCGGCGCCGCCGAGGCTCGATAAAATCACCCGGCGTAGGCTGTTGCCCAGGGTCATACCATAACCCGAGTAGAGCGGCTCGATCGCAAATGTAGCCTTATTACCCTCCTCGTGGACCGGCTTAAGCTCCGGAAGCTGAATGGGATGTAACACAGTGGTCGTCCTTTCCTTACCTTGAGTAGAACTCGATAATTAACTGCTCATGAATCTCTTCACTCACGTCCTCACGGGCGGGGAGGCCAGTCACCTTGAAGGTAAGCTTCTTAGCATCGAAGCTGAGCCAGCGCACAGACGGCGTATTGCCTGTCAGCGTTTCGGCGACTGCCTTGAAATAAGCATTTGAGGCACTCTTGGGGCGAACTTGAATTTCATCACCGGGCTTTAACAGAATGGATGGAATATCAACCCGACGACCGTTGAGGAGCAAGTGGCCGTGCGTCACGACCTGACGGGCAGCTTGGCGTGACGTAGCCAGACCCAGGCGGTAGACGGCATTATCGATCCGCTGCTCGAGCAACTGAACCATAATATCGCCCGTGACACCCTGGCGGCGGCTGGCCTCGGCAACAACCTTGGCAAACTGCTTCTCAAGCAGGCCATACATGCGCTTAACCTTCTGCTTCTCGCGCAGCTGGGTAGCGTACTGGGTCAGTTTTTGGCGGCCGCTCTGCGGGCCGTGCTGGCCGGGACCATAAGGACGCTTGGTCATGCCCTTAATAGCCTTGGGGTGTAGCGCGGTCTTCTCGCGGCGCGATTGTTTGAGAATAGGAGATAGATTACGGGCCATGATTAGACTCTCCGTGCCTTACGGGCGCGGCAACCGTTGTGCGGAATGCCCGTGACGTCTTTAATGCTCGAAACCGCGATTCCGGCGGTGATCAGCGCGCGGATGGCCGACTCACGGCCACTACCAACGCCGCGGACGAAAACGTCGACCTTCGACAGGCCGTAGTCCTTGGCGGCTGTAGCAGCACGCTCAGCGGCAGTCTGAGCGGCGTAAGGCGTACTCTTACGAGAACCCTTGAAGCCGGCCGCACCGGCGCTCGCCCACGACAGCAGGTTACCGCGCTCGTCGGTAAACGAGACGATGGTGTTGTTAAAAGTTGCCTGAACGTGCATTTGACCAGCAGCGACAGTGCGCTTGATCTTGCGGCGACGGGCAGTACTGGTTTTAGTCGTTGTCTTTGCCATAGATTACCTTACGTCTTAGCTGCTGCTTTCTTTCGGCCTGAGCCCATGGTGACCTTCTTGCCTCGCTTGGTACGAGCATTGGTCTTGGTCCGCTGGCCATGCACCGGGAGGTTGGCCTTGTGGCGCAAACCGCGATAGGCATTAATCTCCTTCAGGCGCTTGATGTTCAAACTAACCTGACGCTGCAGATCACCTTCCACCTGGTAGTTCTTGTCGATGTACTCACGCAGCTTCGAGACCTCGGCCTCGGTCAGGTCCTTGACGCGAGTGTCGGGGTTGACACCGGTCTTGGCTAGGATCTGGCGACTAGTAGTGAGCCCAATGCCGTAGATGTAGGTCAGAGAGACCTCTACGCGCTTGGCTTCGGGGATGTTTACTCCTGCGATACGTGCCATTAAGAGCCCTGCCTCTGCTTATGACGAGAGATGTCGCAAAGTACGCGAACTACCCCCTCTCGGCGGACGATTTTGCACTTGTCGCACATTTTCTTGACGCTTGGGCGTACCTTCACGACTTCTTCCTCGTCTTAATTAATTCCTATGTCGATACGTTATACGAGCCTTGGTCAGGTCGTACGGTGTCATTTCCAATGCGACGCGATCACCTGGGATAATACGGATATAATGCATCCGCATCTTACCCGAAATGTGCGCGAGAACGACATGGCCATTCTCGAGCTCAACTTTAAACAAAGCATTGGGCAGAGTCTCGATGACGGTGCCCTCTAACTCGATTACTTCCTTTGTGTTCTTCTTCGCGTCTGACATATGACTACAGTTGTCGATTATAGTGAATTGTTACTTGATTGTAAAGACTTTTCTATCTGTTTTCTATCATTTTTTGACTAATACTGCTCATAAGAGGTCGTAATAGCTTGAGCTTCAATCTGCTTCAGCGTCTCAATCGCCACACTCACCACAATGAGTAAACCGGTACCACCGAATGTCAGCACTTGACTCTGAGTAAAGCTTTGGGCAATAAACGGCAGTACCGCAATGATGCCAAGACCTAACGCACCGGCCAGCGTAATGCGATTAAGCACTTTCTGTAAGTAGGTAGCCGTCTGGCTGCCCGGACGAATGCCCGGGATAAACCCGCCTTGCTTCTGCAGATTCTCGGCGATGTCCTTTGGATTAAAGACGACCGAGGTATAGAAGTATGTAAAGGCTACTACCAACACAAAGTAACAGATAGCGTAAACGGCGCCAGTGGTCGAAAACAGTACGGTTAGCTCTTTCGCTGTCGAAGCGATCCAGTGCGTCTTAGCGTTTGAGAGCAACTGCCCCAAGATGCCCGGCACCGACAGGAACGCAAGTGCAAAGATGATTGGGATGACACCGGCCGTAATCACGCGTAGCGGTAGATGGGTATCAACGCCGGCATAGATGCGATTACCCCGCGTGCGCTTAGCATACGATACCGGGATGTTACGCGTGCCCTCGTTGAGTAAGACCACAAAGGCAATGATAGCCAATGTAGCAATCAAGAAGAACACAAGCGTCACTAACTTGCCAGTATCCCCGCTCGCCAAAGAGCCGAACTGACCGGCCGTCGTGGGGAGCCGGGCAATAATACCGCAGAAAATAATCAGCGATATACCGTTGCCTACCCCTTTTTCGGTGATGATCTCACCGAGCCACATGAGGAGCATAGTACCGGCCGTAATCGTCACCATCATCAACACCCATTGGAATGGGTTCGGCTGGCCGATCAAGTCTTGACCCGTCACCTGCTTGGACGTCTGCTGCACGAGCAGGATCATACCAAACGACTGAACCAGCGCTAAGGGCAGGGTCAGCAGGCGAGTATACTGATTGAGCTTACGACGGCCCAGCTCCCCCTCCTTCTGGAGCGATTCCAGGCGAGGCACCACTTGCGTGAGGAGCTGGATAATAATGGAGGCGTTAATGTACGGCCCCACCCCCATCATGATGATGGAGAAGTTGGTTAGCGCACCACCGGAGAACAAGTCGGCAAAGCCCAAAATCTTGTTTGAGTTAAAAACCGTCTTAAGAAAATTTGCGAGCGCGGCGTTGTCGGGTACCGGTACTGGCACGTGAGCCAGGAAACGGAAGAGGACAAGCAGACCAAGTACCACTAGTACGCGACGACGCAGATCCTTGGACCGGTAGACCTGCTTAAGCGTCGCTAGGTTCATGAGGCATTCGGCTCCGAGGCCTCAGCCTGAGGCCGGGTGGCCTTCTTGCTCGGCACTTTGGGCAATTCAGTGAGCTCGATGCTACCACCAGCCTTCTCGACCGCAGCCTTAGCTGTGGCGCTGGCGGCTTGTACCTTGATGGTGAGCTTGACGCTCAATTCGCCACGAGCCAGTAGCTTGACGCGCTCGTTGGCTTTCTTAACGAGTCCAGCCTTGGCTAAAGCCTCGTTATCGATCACCGAGCCGGCCTTAAAGTTGGCCAGATCACCCAAGTTCACCGCCTGATAGGTTACGGGATTAAGAGAGCGGAAACCGCGCTTTTTTGGCAGAAGCTTGGCTAGCGGGTTCTGACCACCAGAGAAACCAATGCGAACGCCGCCGCCGGTGCGAGCGTTCTGGCCTTTGGTACCGCGGCCGGCCGTCTTGCCGTAACCCGAACCAATACCGCGACCAACGCGCTTGCGATCCTTGGCACCCGTGAGTTGTAGTTCGTGAATCTTCATAGTGTTATCCTACGCCGCTACCTTCTCAGCCGCCTTCTTGCTGGCCTTGACCGGAGCAGCCTTGAGCTGCGATAGCGCCATGACGGTAGCGTATGCGTTGTTTACTTTATTGCTGGAGCCCAGCGACTTGGTCAACAGATCACGAATACCCGCGACCTCGACCACATTGCGAACAGCGCCGCCGGCAATAACACCGGTACCAGCCGAGGCGGGCTTGAGCAGAACCTGTGCGCCTGAGAAACGAACCTGGATCTCATGCGGAATAGTGTGCTCTTTGAGCGGCACTGTGATCATTTGGCGCTTGGCCCGCGACACCGCCTTAGCGATAGCGGTCATGACCTCAGAGCCTTTGCCGACCCCCACCCCAACGCGGCCCTTACCGTCACCCACTACTACGGTAGCACGGAAACGGAACCGGCGGCCACCCTTGACTACGCGCGAAACACGGTCAATGTGGATGACTTTTTCTTCAAATTCTTTGGGTTGCTCAACGATTGCCATTAGAACTCCAGTCCTGCTTTACGAGCGGCTTCAGCCAGAGCATGAAGACGACCATGGTAAATGCGGCCACCGCGGTCAAATACGACCTTCTGTACCTTGGCGGTTTTGGCCTTAGCAGCAATCTGCTCGCCCACCCACATGGCCTTGTCGGTCATCGAACCTTTGCGGTCTTGCTTGACGGTCGTCACGTAAGCCAGGGTACGACCCGTGGTGTCATCGATGATCTGAGCCACAATGTGACGCAGCGTGATCTTGACCGACAAACGCGGCCGCTCAGCCGTACCCGTAACCCGAGCACGAACTCGGTCACGGCGGCGTTGTAGTTGTTGCAGTGTATTATTCATTTCTTTTAACCCTTTGATGCGGTCTTACCGGCCTTGCGGCGGATGTGCTCTTCGACGTACTTGATGCCCTTGCCCTTGTATGGCTCTGGCTTCTTGAGTGCGCGGATGTTTGCAGCAACCTGGCCTACGACCTGCTTATCAAATCCGGTCAGCGTGATGACGTTCTTCTCGATCTTGGCTTCAACTCCGGCTGGTAAGACGAAGTTGATGGGATGCGAGAAGCCGAGGCTAAAGGTGATGGTATTACCGGCTATACTTGCGCGGTAACCAACACCGTTGATCTCAAGCTGCCGAGTGAAGCCCTGCGATACACCGACCACCATATTATTGATGAGGGTGCGCATCAGGCCAAACGAACGCTGAGTTTCAGGATTTTCGACCTCGCGTGACACGGTTAGAATACTGTCGACCTGCTCCATCTTGAGTCCAGGCAATAGCACGACTTCCAAGGCACCCTTGGCTCCACTAACCTTAATGAGACGGTCGGTCTGCTCGACAGTAACGCCGGTCGGAATAGTAATTGGTTGACGTCCAATTCGGCTCATTTTACCACACCTTGCAGATTAATTCGCCACCAAGGCCTTGCTTCTTGGCATCTCGACCCGTCATTACACCGCCTGAAGTGGACAAAATGACGATACCACGGCCACCGAGCACTGTCGGAATATCTTTGGATGAGACGTATACCCGACGACCCGGCTTAGACACCCGGATGAGCGAAGTAATAACTTCAGGGTCATCTGAGAGGGTGAGCTCCAGCGACTTAAAGCCGCCAGTTTCAGTAACAGTAACATCGGCCAAGAAACCATTGGCCTGGAGGATCCGAGCCACCTGCTCCTTCATCTTGGAGTATGGCATGACCACACCCGACTTGCGCGCCGTAGCGGCATTGCGAATGCGCGTCAGGAGGTCGGCGATTGAATCATTGAAAAACATAGCTTCTCTCCTTTACCAACTAGCCTTAGTAACACCGGGAATCTGTCCCTTGGAGGCGAACTCGCGGAAGCAGATACGGCACAGGCCAAATTTACGAATATAGGCGCGCGGACGACCACAAACCTTGCAGCGATTGACCTTACGGGTCGAAAACTTCGGCTTGCGCGCAGCCTTAACAACCATAGCAGTACGTGCCATTATGCGTTCCTCCTGAGC
>JARIHM010000072.1 GCA_029288275.1 Candidatus Saccharimonadota bacterium
GGGCTAGCCAGGAAGTGTCGTCCTGAGCTGCCAAACCGGTGCCCAGGACTGCTCCTCGCTCATCAACCACGGTACAGCGGTTGATGAGCCGGCCTTGTTCCTGAGTGGTCGTCATAAACCAAGCCAGCTGATCACTAAAGACGCAGGTGGCGTCAATCAGTTGACCAGACAGAGCCGGCACCGGCACCTGGTCGTTCAAACCCGGTCGGTCGGCACGGAACACAAACGTCCGCATAAGCTGACCGGCCCGGTAGAAACCTAGGCCAAAGCGTGGGCCCACCCAGAACAACGTCCGTTCGGGCAGAACGTCGCCCAGGTATTCGGCTCCGAGCGTGCCATTGCGCATAAGCTGACCGGCCTGAATCCAGAACCAGTGCCGCTCATTAGCATCGAACACCGGCAACGGGCCGGCCGTATCAGTGGCCAGGCTGCTCGGCGGTTGATCGGGCGCCAGCGCTAGCAAGCGTTGGCGCCGGCCCATGAGCGTTACATCGCCACACAAACGGTAGCGTACTTCCGGATCAAGGCTGCCGGGCGCTACCACCGCGCCGGTTTCGCGCCGAAACGCATCGGCCTCATGATACAAGTATCGTAAGGCCCCGCCCTGCCACGCCGCATACAGAATGCGGCCGTGCGTGCGAAAAACCCGCGTGGCTGTCACGGTCCCACGCACCACTACCGCTTCGCGCACTGCCCCAGGCCGGGCGCACTGCGGACAGTGGCCGCGGGCATGGGCCAGCTGGCAGTTAGTGCAGGTAGTCCAGCGCATCGCCTCCAGGAGTGGCAACGGAAATTCACCTCGCTGGTCCTGCTCATAGATGCGCCGAAACTGCTCCAGCAGCTCATCGGGCAGCACGCCGTAGGGCAGCGCTGGCTTGGGATAGATTACATCCGAACCAAACACCGTCAGACGGCGCAACACCCGGGCATCGTGCTGAAGACGCGGCCCAACTTTGGGCCGGTGCACGCCGCCATAAGGCCCCACATATAGCAGGGACTGCATGAGCATGATGGCATAGGCGTACCAATCGGAGCCCGCATCGTGCGGCCGGTTCGGCATGAGCTGGTCGGCCGGACAATGCAGCGGATCGGCAAACCGGGCAGTAAAGGCCCGGCAAAGGAACGATCCGTACTGCATGCTGTCAGCATCCACCACGTGGAGGGTGCCATCCGGCTGCACCAGTACGTTCAGATCGTTGAAATCACCGATCACCACGCGCTGCCGATGCAGCTGGCCAACTACCCGATGCAGCTGTCGAAACACAGCCACCACGTGGTTGCCATCCACACCGCTGCTCTCACGGTAGCGCCGGTCGCCGTACATCAGTAAGGTTTCGGCCCCGCTGATGTATGGCATGGTGTAACCAACCACCAGACCGCCGTGGGCCCGGTTGTAAGCCAAGCCAAGCGGCGCCACCACTTCGGGTGGCACATGCGCCGGAAAGGCTGGTAACTTGGTCTGACATTCGTCCAGCCGCAGCTGGGCGCCCACTCGGGCGTTGTCATCCATGGCATAGGCCGGATCACTGGGCTGTTTGTACAGCTTGAGAACCCGACCGTGGTCCAACTCGTAGATATCGGCCTCACCGCCGCCGCCAATGATCTTGGCCGCTGGCAACTGATGCCGCTTACCATCGAGATATACCGTAGTCACGTTCCCTCCCGCTTGCGTCTACCCACCACCATGGTGGTATCGTCCGGCAGTAATCCTCGTTCCGTTGCCAAGGCGCCTAAAGGCTCCCGGCGCGGCACATCGCGGCCGATCAGTTTGAGCTGACGGCCCAACACTGCCGGATTATGGAAGTAGCGGTTGTCGGTCCAGAACTGGGCTAATGGCCCCACCGGCCGCGAGGTACCCGGCACCAATCGCTCATGCGCCGCCGCCAGATCATTCACGCCGTCGGTACCAATCAGGAACGATTCCAGCTCCGTCAGCGGCACGGTCTTCACCGGCGCCAACTCAAAGCCGGACCAGCCCACCAATTGGTAGCCCAGATAGGCCGGTTGGTTGTCGGCCGCCGGCTTAAGGATAATCGGCTCACCATTGATCACTACCAGGCCATCGCCTAGGGCAAAGAACGTGGCCGTCCCATCAGTCAGAATGCAGCCCACGAGCGTAAAGAGCAGATGGTCGCGCACAAACTGTTCGCGGTCCATCTGACCCAGCCCTTGAACCATCAGGCGTAGCGGCGCCAGAATATTCTGACTCACGTGACACCAATTGATCCGGGCCGGATCACGACCTGCCGCTTCGGCCGCCACAGTTGCCGCCGCCAGACGAGCACCAAGGCTAGCCCCCACCTCGCTCCGCGTACCCTCACTGCACCCATCGGCCACCACGGCCACGGTACAGTCGGCAGTCCGCAGTACGTGCCAATCATCCTGGCAGTTACGAGGCACATCCCGGTGGAAGCGGCCAATAATGCCGCCGCCAGCTAGTTCAAATTGCCGATGCATTGCCACCTCGCCTTCGTATAGCAAATTGTCAAACCGTGGACGCCCGCAGGCGCGACCGGTACTAGTTAATGTATTTGTTACATGAACTAACTTCATCATAGCGTATGTTAGTGTAATGTCAACACTTTCATAAGCTGCTACAATACGATCATGCGTATTCCTTTTAAAGCCACCTCAACGCTTGATAAAGTCTTTGAGATCGGTATCCTCCTTAAGGCTTTCGATGGCCTGCTCGAGATCATCGGTGGGCTCATTTTGCTTTTTATTAAGCCAGAAACCATCGGCAACATTGGTACTTGGCTCAGCCAACAAGAGCTAGCCGAGGACCCGCATGATTTCGTGGCTAGCCACATCATGCACGCTACTCACAATCTGGATCACGGCATTCTGCTATTTGGGGCCCTGTATTTACTCTCGCACGGCATTGTCAAGGTGGTGCTGGTGGCCGAGATCTTGCGCAATCGGCTCTGGGCTTACCCCGGGCTCATCGTGGTGACGGTTGGGTTTATTCTGTATCAGCTCTATGAGATCCACCGGTCGTATTCGATCGGGTTTGTACTGCTCACTCTCTTTGACCTGGTGATCGTCTATCTTACCGTTCGGGAATATGACAACCGCCGCCGTGCGCTTAAGCCGCCGGCTTTAGCCAGCGGCGAATCACCCAAGCGCTAGCCATCGTAGCCACAAAGGTAATGAGGACGGCGCCTACAATGTCGGCCGGGTGATGTACGCCCGCTGCTACGCGTGCAGCCCCCACGAGCACAGCAAGCACGAGCAGGATCGCACTCCAGCGCTTGGAATAGCGCCAAACGGCCAATGCAAACAACGAGCTGATGGCCGTATGATCAGACGGAAAACCATTGTCGGCCGCGTGTGGAATGAGCGGCGTAAAGTGACCCACTACAAAGGGCCGCGGATCGTTGATGAAGTGGCCGCTAATCTTCATTAGGACAACCGCCAAGATACCAGCCAGAACCGTGGTGGCCAGGTACTCTTTGCGTTGGTGGCTTGAGCCGCGCAGGCCCACAATGAGCGAAATGATAATAATAACAGCGAACAGGTATTTGGCGGTCAAAATAATAAGTTCATGCATATATGCATAGTACACTGTCACGGAAATATCGCCCAGTCAGGGAGGGGTTTTTGGCTATTCTTGCCTTTGTAGCGGGACGAAAAATGGTCATAGTAAATGGGTCCGAATCTGCCTGACCTACCGGAGGAGCCGTGAGCCGATTAAGGCTGATGGCAGTAGCGCTCGCAGCGCTACTTCTGACAAGCTTAACGGTCGGTACGGCCACTGCGGCCACGCCGTACTGCGGTATCACCTGGGGCAGCCTGCCCAAGGTCAACAACACTATGTACCAGACCCCACTGTTCAATGTGCGGGCTGGCGAACACGATTGCTTTGACCGCATCGTGTTCGAGTTCAAGAGCGGCCAGCCGGCCGGAGGCTATCGGGTGCAGTATGCCGATGAGGTCTGGACCGAAGGCCAGGGCCTGCCCATGGGCAGCGCCACCAACCATGGCAATGGTGGCCTATTGCAGGTAACGCTGCTGGAGCCGGCGTATGACGTGAACACCGGCGGCAGCACCTATCCGCATCAGCTGTTCGACCACGTGTGGGACGCGAGCACCTACAAGACCCTGCGTGACGTGGTATACGGTGGCTCCTTTGAGGGCCAGACCACCTTTGCGGTTGGCGTGCGGGCGCGGTTGCCCATCCGGGTGCTGACCCTGCCGCCGGATGCTGGTTCGCCGTTCTGGCGCCTCGCGGTGGATGTAGCGCACTTCTGGCAGACACCGTAGCCGTAACGAGTAAGGCCCGGGAAGCTTGGCTTCCCGGGCCGTCTTTCTTACTTACCGCTACAGTCCAGTTATCGTATCGTAGGCCTTCGACAGCTCCGGAATGAGTGTGCGCTGCAGCGCATTGGCCGCAGAGCTCGTAGTCGAGCATGAGCCCACCGGCGCCACAAAAGCCACATAGCTCGCGCCAACCCGCTTGACGCGCGTCACGCCCTTGACCTTGCCCCGAGGATCAAAGCCGTACGCAGCCACTTGGCCAAGCGGCGCCTGCGCCGGGCCGCAACCTGCATTATCAGCTTGAGCCAGCGTTGTGGTAGAGAAGCCCACGGTAGAAACGCGATACTGGGCGCCGGTCTGATCGGTAGCGATCTGGTTGAGCGACGGCTGATACTCCAAGCCCGATAAACCGGCCGGCGCCGTCAATTTGAGAGCGAGCTCCGGAATATCAAACTCACGCGCCGAGGCGGCAGGCGTAGTGCTCGTGGTAGGCCGCGGCGTCGTGGTAACGGCTGGAGTCTCCAGGCTGAGCGTGGGCTGCTTGGCCGAGATCGCAACCGAGATCGCCCAGCCCACGCCCACCACGACCAGTACCGCCACAATCGCTTCGAGGATCATGGCTGCTCCTGTTTCATCATGTAGTGGCCGGTAAGTTTGCATTAGCGTTATTGTAGACCAAGCAAAAGCCCCTGCTCAAGGTTCTCGAGCAGGGGCAGCTGGCCTACCGGCCTGGCACGTAGTGATGGAAGCCATTCTCGATCACGTGAATGGGAACCTCCGTGTTGAGCCACAGCTCCTGCGGCGTCAGATAGTTCTTGGCTTGGCCAGACAGCGTTTCGGCCACGTTGTTCATGAGTTCGGCTGCCTGGACAGTGTAGTTTGTTATAGCGCTACCCCATTGCGCCCAGTTCTGTCGTTCGTGGTCGTAGAGCCATGTGCGGCCGGCCTTGGTATGAACCGAGCACTGACCGCGTTCAAACCGCAAATTGATCTGCTCTGGAAAAAGATCACCGGTCAAACGGCGTGTGCCCAGAAACGAGAAACTTACGCCTGTACCCCACGAACCAGCCACGCTGTAGCGATCAAAGCCATCCTGCAGCAGGTACATCTGAAACTCGGCTTCGCCCAGGAGCCAGCGTAAGTAGTCCAGCTCATGCGACAGATGGTCCAGAGCCAAGCTACGCTCATGCTTCCAAGCCTTGTTCGGCTCGTGATAGGAGAAATCCAGTTGCACCTGGACCAGCGGCCCGAACCGTTCCTGCCACTCCGGCAGCTGCTCCTTGACCCACCGGTATGGGGCGCTAAACCGCCGCGGATGGCAGCCAAACACCTGCAAGCCATCACGCACGGCCGTATGCAGGGCTCGCTGCACCATCGGCAGATCGGCCGGAACTGCTGCCAGGGGCTTGTCGACGAGCACGTGCCGGCCCGACTCCACCACCTGCACGAACTGAAGGGCGTGGTATTGATCGGGCGTGGCGATAATCACCAGCTCGGCCTCCGACTCCTCCAATAACTGGAGCGCCGAGGTGTATTGCGGCACCGAAACACCTACTCGCCCCAGCGCTGCCTGAGCGCACTGCGGCTGGGTATCACACACGGCCACCAGCTTCATGCCGCCGTTCACTTCTGGCAGCATATGATTGCGGAGAGCGTGCTTGCCGCAGCCAATCACGGCATACTTCACGGTCATAAGAACCTCCAGAGGATCTCCCATGGGCCTCATGACCTTACTCTGCCCATGATTCTCAGGCAATATTGAACAAAAGCCCTTTTCATGGCAAGATAATCCCATTCCGACTACCCTATCGGAGGCCAACCTTGAACAATACAGGCGATGGACCGGCCGGTTGCGAGCATGGCTACGGCATTAACAACGATACCGGCGCCGGAACCGACGGTCCCTATCACGGTGATACGGCTACGAGCTGGGCGGTTGGTATTGGCCTGGGTCTGATCGGACTGCTGATTATCATCGGCATCGTGTCGCTGATTCGGTCAGAGGTTCGTGGCGATACGACTGCCGCCGCTTCATCGGTAGCCGCCTGTCGTATTTTGGCTCCGGCCGATCTGCATACCGCTCTTCAGCATCCCGTGACGGGCGAGCAGACCAGCGACACGAGCCCCGGCAGCACTACCTGTAC
>JARIHM010000074.1 GCA_029288275.1 Candidatus Saccharimonadota bacterium
GGCCACTCGCTGGTGACGGCTATTAAGGACGCGCTGGGCCGGTACCACACCATGAAGGGCGAGTACGTGGAGCGCCGCAACGGCTGGGACACGCACGGCCTGCCGGTGGAATTTGCCATTGAGAAAGAATTTGGCGTGAGCGGCAAAAAGCAGATCATGGAGCTGGGGCTGCAGAAGTTTAACGACGCCTGCCGGGCCTCGGTCTTTAAATATAAGAGCGATTGGGAAGACTACTTCCACCGCATCGGCCGCTGGACCGACACCGAGCGCGCCTACGTCACCATGGACCGTGACTACACCGAGAGCGTGTGGTGGATGCTGGGCCGGGTGCAGGCCAAGGGGCTGCTGTACCGCGGCTACAAGAGTATGCCGTACTGCCCGCGGTGTGAGACGCCTTTGAGCAACTTTGAGGTCAACGAGGGCTATAAGGATAATGTGCCGGACCCGAGCTTGTATGTGAAGTTTAAATTGCGCGACGAGGACGCTTCGCTGCTGGGCTGGACGACTACGCCGTGGAGCTTGAGCGGCAACGGGGCGGTGGCGCTGCATCCCGACGAGAAGTATGTGTACGTGCAAACGGCCGAGGATGACGAGGTGCTGGTGTTAGCCGAAAAGCGCTTAGGGGCGCTCAAGGGCGACAAGCCGAAGGTGCTCAAGACCGTGCCGGCCAAAGAACTGGCGGGCAAGCGCTACGAGCCGCTGTATCAGATCGATGGTCTCGATAAGTATGACGGCCACGAGAATCTGTACCAAGTGGTGCTGAACGACCATGTGAGCATCGAAGATGGCACCGGCGTATTACACGTGGCGGCGGCCTATGGCGAGGATGACCTCAACATCGGCCAGAAAAATGGCTTCCCCGTGCTGCAAACCATTGATGCCAGTGGCCACGTGAAGCCGGGCATGGGGTTGGATGCGGTGGAAGGGAAGTTCTTTAAAGGCGCCGATAAACTCGTGATCGAAGACCTGGCCGAGCGCGGCCGGGTCTACGCCGCCGAGACTTTTGAGCACACCTACCCGTTCTGCTACCGCTGCGATACGCCGCTGCTGTATTACGCCATCTCGACCTGGTTTGTGAAGGTGTCGGCCATTAAGGATGAGCTCCTGCAGACGGCCGAGCAGATCAACTGGCAGCCGGCGCACATCAAGCAGGGGCGCTTCGGCAAGTGGCTGGAGGGTGCGCGGGATTGGGCGATTTCGCGCAACCGGTACTGGGGCGCGCCGCTGCCCATCTGGGTGAATGAGGCGGATGAGACCGATTATCTGGTGGTGAGCAGCCTGGATGAGCTGGTGGAGCTGGCCGGCCTGAAAGATAAGCCGGAAGACCTGCATCGCCCGGGCATCGACAATGTGGTGATTCACAAAGACGGCAAAACCTATAAGCGCGTCGAAGAGGTCTTCGACTGCTGGTTCGAGAGCGGCAGTATGCCGGTGGCGCAGCAGCACTACCCGTTTGAGAATAAGGCCGTGTTTGAGGAGAGTTTCCCGGCGAGTTACATTGGCGAGGGCCTCGACCAGACCCGCCTGTGGTTCTACGTGCTGCATGTGCTGAGCACGATCGCCTTTGACCGGCCGGCCTACCAGAACGTGCTGGTGAACGGCATGGTGATGGCGGCCGATGGCCAAAAATTGAGCAAGCGGCTGCGCAACTACCCGCCGGTGGAAGAAGTGTTTGCCACCGAGGGTGCTGACACGCTGCGGTTCTACCTGCTGGGCAACGACCAGGCCGTGGGTGGCGACTACATGCGCTTTAACCGTGACGCCATGCGCGATATCTCGCGCAATGTCTTTGGCACCATCTGGAATACCTACTCGTTTTTGACGATGTACGCCGAGATTGAGAATTGGACGCCCAAGGGCAAACTGGCCAAGCCACAGAGCGACAACGTGCTCGACCAGTGGCTGCTGGCCCGGCTCAACGAAACCATCGCGGCCGTGACCGAAGCCG
>JARIHM010000097.1 GCA_029288275.1 Candidatus Saccharimonadota bacterium
CGGTGGCTGATGGGCGATTATCGAATAACGTAGCGCTGCGGGATGCGGCCAATACCTTTACGGCTGCGAATACCATGGCGAGCCTGAGCCTGGGCGTGCCGCTAGCCGTGGCCAGTGGTGGTACCGGTACGAGCACGCTGACACTAAACGGCTTGGTGATAGGCCAAGGTAGTAGCGCACTCACCGCGATATCGGCTGGGAGCGCAGGTCAATGTTTGCTTTCGACAGCCGGCGCGCCAAGCTTCCAAGCTTGTCCTGGTGGTGGTGCGGGCGTTACAAGTCTTAACGGCCTAACTGGTGCACTTACGGTGGCCAATGCTACGGCGGCTGGGAGTACCATCACCCTGAACGACGCTACCACCGGGGCCAAGGGTATCGCCAGCTTTAACGCGAGTAACTTTACTGTTACGGCTGGTGCGGTTAATACCATTCAGAACATTAGCACTACCGCTACGCCCACCTTTGCCGGCCTCACGGCGGGCACATCGCTCTTTAAGAACGCGGCCAATAGTCTGCAAGCCTTCCAGGTGCAGACGGCCGGTGGAGCTTCGGTACTGAACGTGGATACAACTAACGCGCGGGTTGGTATCAATAATGCTACGCCCGGCTACGCACTGGATGTGACCGGTGACATCAATAGCAGCAGCGCGCTGCGTGTGGGTGGTGTGCAGGTCTGTACATCCAGTGGTTGTACTACAGCGGCCGGGAACTACATTCAGAACACCACCACGGCTCAGTCGGCTAGCATTGCGATCCAGAGTGCTAACGATGCTGATGTAACGCTACTCCTAAAGGAGCGGGCGACGCAGGCTGGTAACCTTATTCGGGTGACTGACTCGAGCAATAACCCTATTCTAACGCTCGACAACTTTGGCCAGACTCATTTCTCTGGCGGCAAGGTCACAATTGATAGCGCCGTTGGCATTGGTGATTCGGCCAGCACGGGTCAGCAACTGCGCATCACTACGGGTGTGGCCAGTACCATCGGCCTGACGGTAAACGGCACCATCGGTCAAACGGCCGATATTGCGCAGTTTAATACCCTTGGTAGTGGCAGTTTGATCTATGGCGCAAATGGCGTACTGACGCTCACGGGCACGCAGCTCGTGAAGCCCAGCGGCTCGGACTCGGCCACAGCCTTTGTGGTGCAAACGGCTGGTGGTACGCCGTTTGTAACGGCCGACTCAACGGCCAGTAAGCTGACGGTGACGAACCTCGTAGCCAGCACAACGCTGACCGTGAATGGCCACATTGTGACCGGCGGTTCGGCGCCAGGTATTGCAGGTGGCAGTGCCGCCTGCACCAGCCCAACAGTGAGCGTGAGCGGCACCGACATTGCTGGGCTCATTACGGTCACAACGGGTACCGGCTGCGCGTCTACCGGCAAGCTGGCTACTGTTACCTTTGCCAGTGCCTTTGGCGCCGCGCCGCGGGTGGTATTAACTCCAGCCGGGTCCAATGCGGCCGGCCTGCGCTATTACTACGATGCATCCACCATTAGCACTACGGCCTTTGATCTTGATACGGCTACGACGCCGGCCGACACTACAACGTACAAATTTAGCTACCAAGTACTGCAATAAAAACACCCCCAGACGTCGAAACGTCCGGGGGCAAAGCTCAGTCGGCCGCGGTACTGGTAGCCTCGGCATGTCGCTGGCCATCGTTATCGCTGAGATAATCCTTGAATTCGATGTTGAACCACTTGGGTTCGCTGGGCATTATTTCCTCCAGCTGTCAGCGGTCGGAGGTCAGGAAGTCGACTAGCTCGCTCACAAGCGCATACCAATCGGCCAGTGACGCAGTCTGGTATCCATCCGCGTCCGGGCTGATCCGGAACCCGGTAGGTGCGCTTGAGTAGCGGATGCGCATTTCATCAGACGATCGCACCAGGCTGTCACTCTCGAAGTAGTACCAAGACCGCAGTTCGGGAATGCTCAGGGCTGCGGACACCAGCATGCCCAGCTCGCTCAGGAGCTGCCTCTCGATGGCCGTCTTATCCTTGGCGCGCTGGGCGAGCTTCGCCGGATCGATGGTGGCCAGGCCTGCCTCCGCCTGGAGGAACTCGGCCGCCAGGAGATGGCGGACCAGTTGCTGAAGTACGCGTAGGGCCGAGGTGGTCATAGTCGAGATAACTGCCGCTGAGCCTAGACCGGTTTCGGCTTCGTGAAGGGCTTCCACGATTCCTCCTTATGAGGATGGATCGAATGAGACTGGCACACTATACCATTTTTTAAGCCCTAAAACAATAATTGCTGGCGCCCCGGGAGGGAATCGAACCCCCGACGCTCTCCTTAGGACGGAGACGCTCTATCCACTGAGCTACCGGGGCGCGTGCCTAGGATTATAGCATTGTTGGGCCAAGGCGGGCGGACTACGGTTGCTCGGGCATAAAAATAGCCCACCCGGTGTGAACCGAGTGGGCCAGACGGCCTAGTAGTAGCCTTGGCAGCTGGTACAATAGCGCGGATTCTTGACGCCGGCCGCCACGGCCTCATTTGAATCCACGTAGGTGGTTTTTCTTTCGTGCTTCTTTTTGCAGTGGGCCTCAGCGAGCTGCTGTCTGATCGCGATAGCTTGCTGATGAGCCGCGGATCGCCGTAGCATCACTGGGGAGGACGGTTATCGTACCAGCCATGGCATCCGGTACAGAAGGCTGGATTAGGAATGCCGTTTTCGACAGCTTCCCGCGAACCTGCGTATGTCATTTTCTTTTTGCCGTGAGCCTGTTCGCACTGCTTGTCTTTCAGTGCCTGTTGCCCCCTAAGGAATCTCTTATGAGCAGCTGATCTCTTGAATCCCATACTGCGCTCCTTGGCTAAACGACGCTCAGGATCATACCATAGTGGCCGGCAAATGCTACAATCTAATCATGAGCGGTAAAGCAAAACCCACCGAACCGCACTTGTTTCCCGGTCAGCTCAAAGGCGAGCGCGTGGAACTGGTGTTCCGGCAGCATCCGCTCGTGATGCGCAAGGCGCTGCTGCTGGGCCTGCTGGCCATCACTCTAGGCGTGCTGCCGCTCGATTTTCCGCAGATTTACAGTTCCGAGGCGCTGGCCGGCTTCTTTACTAAAGTGGCACTGATCGTTCCGGTGATTGTGCTGATCATCTGGTTTTATCGGTGGATTGGGTGGTACTACAGCATTTATATTGTGACCGATCGGCGGATTGTCTGGATCCGCCAGCGCGGCTTCTTTGACCGGGCCGTGCAGGAGTGGCAGTTGGACAAGATTTATAACGTGAACTATCACGTGAACGGTTTCCAGGCGGCTATCTTCGGCTATGGTGATATCATGGCCAAGACGGTAATTGGTGAATTTGTGATGCCCAAAATTCACCATCCGGTCGACATTCACCGCCACATTATGGAAGCAGTGCAGGCAGCAGGTGGCCCGCAGGACCAGCCGTTCGACAATTAGCAGCCGGTCGTGTAGCATGGGCACAAAGGGGTTTTCCCGTTTAAAGGAGTGTTTGTTTTGCCGAAGAAGAACGATGAGCTGGAACCGACCCAGCCAAAGACCGAGCCGGACGTAGCGCCCAAGAAGACCACCAAGAAAGAGGCTCAGCCAGCGGCAGAGCCAGTAGCTGCCAAGGCCACAACGACTGAATCTGCGGCTAGCCCCGCGGAGGCTATGGTAACGACTGAAGCGCCCAAAGCGAACGGCTTTGCTCTAAAGAAGCCTCAGGATCTCAAGAAAACGGTCACCATTGGCGCCTCGGTAGTGATTGTACTGTTGGTGCTGGTCACGTTGGTTTTCGGCGTACTGGTGTATGGGTATAAGAGCCAGAACGTAGTGGTGCGGGCTGTAGCCTCGGTTATTCCGTATCCGGTGGAGCGGGTGAATGGCGCCTTCGTGTCGTACCACGACTACCTATTTGAGGTAGATGCTAATGAGAAGGCTTACCAGAGCAATGCCAAGCTCAATAACCAGCCGGCGGTAGACTTTAAGTCGGCTGATGGCAAGAAGTTGGTGACGCAGATTAAGCAGCATGCTCTCGATAAGCTGAAGTCTGATGTAGTGATTGCTCAGCTCGCCTCGCAGAAGAAAGTCACGGTGACCGACAAGGACGTAACTGATTTGACCAATCAGCTCTATCAGCGGTACGGTGGCAAGGATACGCTGCTGAAGACGCTCAATCAGATTTACGGCTGGAACCTGGCCGATCTCAATAAGGTGATCCGTAAGCAATTACTGGCGCAGAAACTGCAAGAGAAGGTAACGTCTGACCCGGCTCTGGATGCCCAGGCTAAGGCCAAGGCCACCGATGTGCTGAATAAGCTAAAGGCCGGCGGTGACTTTGCCGCCTTGGCCAAGCAGTACTCACAGGCTTCGGACGCCTCAACCGGTGGTGATCTCGGTAACGTTACGGCTGGTCAGCTGCCAGATGATGAGCAGAAAGCAATTAATGCCTTGCAGGCGGGTCAAATGTCGGACGTAGTGAAGACGCAGTACGGCTACGAGATCTTTAAGGTCCTGGATAAGAGCGGCGATAGCACCCATGCACAGCACATCTTGATTGAGCCGATCGACTTCAATAACTGGCTGACCGACCAGGTGAACAAGGCCAAGGTAAATACCTACATTAAAGCTTAATAAAGCCGAGTAAGTTCAAATGAGCGGCGGCGCCTTTGCGGGAGCTGCCGCTCGCGGTATAATGCGGTGCGTGAAGACTCTTGAACCTACAACTTGGGCTACGGCGGCCGGACATTTACGAGCAGGCAAGATTATGGTGCTGCCAACCGATACACTGTACGGTGTGGTGGGCTCGGCCCTCCAGCCGACTGTAGTGGAACGGATTTATGCCTTGCGCCAGCGCGACGCCGATAAACCGCTCATCGTACTCCTAGCTGATGCGGCCGAGCTGGCTCGGTTCGGAGTAACGCCCGACGAGCGCACGCAAGCGCTGCTGGAGCGGGTATGGCCCGGGCCGGTCAGCGTAGTTGTGCCCTGCGTAGATCCAGCCTTGGGTTATCTGCATCGAGGCACGCAGGGTCTGGCTGTGCGGGTTCCGGCCCGGGCCGACCTGCGCGATTGCTTGCGCCAGACTGGTCCGCTGGTGGCACCGAGCGCCAATCCTCAGGGCCAAGAGCCGGCCCACTCGATTGCTGAAGCGCAGGCGTACTTTGGTGATCGGGTTGATGGTTACGTAGATGGCGGCCGGCTCGATGCGGCGGCCTCGGCGTTGATAGATGCCCGCACCGATCCGCCGCGTATTCTGCGGCCGGCACCTGGCTTTCGGCTCGGTTAAGCCTAAAGACCCCGCCATGAATGGCGGGGTCTTTAGGTAAGGAGCAGCTTGCCTTGATCGCTCTATTGCTTGAGCATGCTCAGCTACAATGCACGGCGAAGCTCGGCTCGTCATGGGATGTTAAAACATATAAAGGCCCCAGGCATTACTGCCTAGGGCCCCAACCAAGTTTTAGCTCACGAGAGTCGACTCCCACTCGTTTTCGAGCCAAGGATCTGACTGAGCAGCCTCCGGGGCTACTCGTAAGAGGTCCGCAATGGCGGCATCTACGGCCTGGACGATCTCGCGTCGCGCCTTGACGGCAGCGGCCTTGTTGGGCCGGCCGGCGGCTAGTTGTAGCCGCTTGCGGTCGAGCCGCACCAAACACACGTTGCGATCGCGACAATCCTGGACCTTTCCGGCTAGAACGCCAAGTCCGCTCGCGATAGTCAGCTGGACCTTGATCCAGGCCTTGCCGTGACGATCCATCACCCAGAAATCGATCTTGTGATCGCCATCTTCGACTCGAGATGCCTTCCGAGCCGGCCTATCTTCGCGCCCCAGAACGCGCAGAAACTGCTCTTCTGCTTCAAGGCCCTCTTCAAAACTCTTAAGGGCCCAGCCCCCTCTGGGAAGCGTCCTCAGCCTGCGTCCCAGACTCATGACGTGCTCCGCTCGACGGTGGAATAGACAATAGGACCACCCTATAGTGCCAGAAGATGGCCAGTATGGCAAGGTTTGACGAGATTAGGCTCGGCCGCTCACCACTCGTACGCTCAAGCGACGGTTGTAGTAACCGTGCTCCAGTTGAGCGCCAAAGTGGTCCTCCAGTTCCTTCAAGGCCTTAGCTCGGTCGTCGGCCGACACTGTGTCCCAGGCCGAAAGCGACTGTAGCTGCTGCATGAGGCCTTCGAGCGTAAACTGCTCAGTAGTCTCAAAATCTTTGGTTGCGATGCGCCGGAAATCGTGATCCGCCAGTAGGGCTGCCGGGTCATACCCGGCCTTGGCATCACGAGGTGCATGGGGCGTAAAGCGGCCCAGGATCTCATAATAATCAGCAAACAATGGCCCTTGGTCCTCCTTGTTCACGACTATGAAGGGGGCACTCGGCCGTAGTACCCGCTTGATTTCCTCGATGGCCTCACGGTTTGCAAACCAGTGAAAAGCGCCAAAGGCCGTCACCCCGCCAAACGAGGCGTCATCAAAGGTGATGGACTCGGCACCAGATAGGACATAGGCCACGTTCCTGGCCGGTTGGGCCAGGGCTACTTGGAGCATGGCTTTGTCGATATCGGCCCCCACGGTCAAGCGGCCTAGCTTGGCTAGCTGACGCGTCGAGATTCCGGTACCACAGCCCAAATCGAGGACCGGGGAATCGTCTTCAGGCAAAAGACCGTCTAGATAATTGATAGCCGCGGCCGGATAGCCCTTGCGGCCCTCGTGGTAGGCGGCGGTGAATTTACCAAAATTGGCTGAGGTTTGCATGTATCGATCATACCTTAAAACGGGCTGAAAAAATGCCCCTGTTCGTATGACGAACAGGGGCGATGGCTAGCCTTTGGCATCAGAGCGTGGGGAGCGCAGTTGGCGTCGCAATAGTAGTACTTGAGCGGCCTGATTGCCGTAGAAAGCCGCTTCTTCCAGCGTAGTGCTGTGGGCACCTCTGGGCGGATATGGCAATCGGTGCGAGCTGCGAGCTAGCTGCTCCAGCTTGCGTAGTTGCAACGCGTTGAGGTGATAGCGGTCGCTGTCCACGAGGATATCCAGCCTACCAAGCCCAGCCAAGATGGCGATCAATTTGACGTGGGCCCTCCGCACGTAGGCTGGCGCGTTGCGGGTCTGGCTCTGCCAGGCTGGAGACAGCAGACCCCAGCGGCACATATCTAGGCCAAAATTAAAGGCCTGGTTAGTGGCTAGCGAGGTGAAGGCGCGGGTGGCATGGCTCGGGGTCTCAATATTCTCCAGGCCAGAGTTACCCCGGCCGGGTCGAAAGAAGTGCAATAG
>JARIHM010000116.1 GCA_029288275.1 Candidatus Saccharimonadota bacterium
TTCCCTAACTTATGTCACTACCTTACCACTTTTTATAATTCTTATGCTCATAATAACGGGTCAGAACTGTCATACTAAAAGATAGGTAACCCGAGGTCATTATGAAGCCAGCGCCCATGTTTGCCCTGCCCGATCAAACCGATACGGTCCGGAGTCTGAGTGATTATTATGGCCGCTGGCTGGTGGTATATTTTTATCCTAAAGATGACACACCCGGCTGCACGGCCGAGGCTTGTAGCTTTCGCGATAGCTACCATGAGCTCGAGGCTCGGGGCATCGCTGTGGTAGGCATCTCCAAGGATACGGTGCGCAGCCACGCCAAGTTTGCTGAAAAATATCATCTGAGCTTTCCCCTGCTATCTGATCCCACCCATGAGACCATTGCGGCGTACGGCGCCTGGGGGCTGAAGAAGTTTATGGGCCGGGAGTTTGAGGGCATCAAGCGTATGACGTTCTTGATTGACCCTGAAGGCCGAATTGCCGAGGAATATCCGAACGTAACACCCAAGGGCCATGCCGACCAGATCCTGGGCGATGTGGCGGCGCTTCAGGCTAGCTAAATCGGCTATCTTGTGGTAAAACTAGGCGGTCCACCATTCCTATAACAGGAAGGATGCACCGTGAACGAAGATTCCGACAGGCCGAGCCCAAGAAAAGAGCATTACCGGATGGCCTTCGGTGAGTTTCTGCGCGATGGTGCCAGAGACCACGCCAAGGGTGACTACCCTCGGGCGCGGACCAACTACTACCTGGCCGGCAAGATCGCCAAGAGGCTCGGTGAGGCCGAGGAGCACCAGGCTCGTTACGGAGTGCTGCATGTGGATGGTGATATCTACCGGGCACAGCGACACAACCCCTGGCAAGCACTGCGGTTCTACCGCCAGGCGCTTCAGTTGACGGGCCCAAATGACATCACAATCCATCAGATGATGGCCGTGTGCTACAGCATGGTCCATCATCACAAGGATGCCGAGTGGTGGCTGGGCGAGGCCCTGTGCCAGCTCACGTCGGACCAGCCCCAGCTGCGCGGTGCCATTCTGCGCGATCTGGGTAAGGCCCAAAGTGAGCAAGGCCACTACGACCATGCCGACGCCAGCTTCGAAGCGTCGCTTGAGCTCCTGACCGGGAGCGAGCGTGGTGCCACGCATCATTTCTGGGGCATGAGCTATTTCCGCCGCGGCGAGGCCGACAAGGCGCTAGAGCACTTTGAACGCGCCTTTGAATTGACGACCGGTGCTTACCGGCTCTACGCGCTGCTCAATCATGCCATGGTGCTGATCGCCTTCGGTCAGCGCACGGATGCTAACCTGCTACTGGACGAAGCAGCGCTATTGGCAACGGAGCATGGCTCGTGGGTGCATCGCCTGCGGATCAAGGCCTTACGGCGCGGCATTGTGGGCACCTGGGCCTGGCAGGCTGCTCAGCCGGCCCTGCAATGGAGCCAACGAGGGGTGGCAGCCGTGCGAAGCTTGACGTCCTCCTAACCCACTGCCCCTAGCGCAAAAGGCCCCTGGCTTGCGCTAGGGGCCTTTTGCTGTGAACATACGGTGACTAACCGAAGATACGGCGAATCGCATCAAGCAGAGCCGCCCGGGCAGTCTGCAGCGCGTTGCGGTACTTGTTCTGGGCTGTGTCGAGGCACTGGAACAAGCCACCCTGGGTCACCTGATCGTTGATCGGTGCCAGGTCAGCCGCCAACTGATCTTGAGCATTATTGAGCTGGCTAAACGAATCGTCCGTGGCGCCTTGGAAATTGCGCTGGAACTTGGTCTTGCCGCCCTGAGCTTCCTTGGTGTCACCCACCCGTGACCGAAGTGTGTCTAGGGTCTGATCGAGGTGGTGATTAAAGGTGCTCTGAGCGTTCTGGAACCGACCGTTCGCATCTGGACGAGCCATTTCGCCGCGTAATGCCAGGTTGGATTGAGTACCAGCCAGACAGGCGTTCACGTCGCTACGGTACTGGTTTGTGGCCTGTTGTACCGCATGACGAAACTGATCGATCGCTGCCAAGAGCTGATCGATGCCCGTCCCATAGCCGCTACTCGCCTGGGGGCGTGCTGCTTGCGCAAAACCGACCAAGCCGACGCTCGCAGTAGAGGCTACCACGGCGACGGCAAAGACAGCTTTGGCGATTAATTGTCTTTTGGGCAATGCCATATGTTCTTTTCCCTCCGTTTACCGATCCTAGACACAGGGCCTATCTTAACGAAAGGGTTTGACGGATCAATTGGGCGTTTTCTCAATTTTCTTAAGCTCCCAGATAGCCTGACCTGTACCAAAGACCAACAATTCAAAGGCATAGATAGCCGCGCGCTGGGCAATGCCGGTCTGCCCGAGCGCCAGGAAAAGCGGCGCCGTGGCCAGCAACGCCACCGCCAAGCCAAACGTCAGCCGGCTGCGGCCACGGCGCCACAGAGCAATGAGCACGTAGGCCCCAACCAGGGCTTGGCCAAGCTCCGCGCTGTAAGCCGCGCCCAAGGCTACGGCTGCAACCAAGGGATATTGTGCTATATCCCAAAGCCAGCGACCGGTCCGGCGGGCTTTCGGTGCGGCCGCCCGTGGCACTGGACGAGCAGGCGCAGATCGCACCGCCGTCCGTCGCTCAGCTGGCTGCTGGCGCACTGCGGGCACCGGCTGCCGCACCCGGCGCGGCGCTGCAATATCACCGCCAATACCGCGTGGATTCATGGGGTTGCCTCCGTTACTTCATAGAGCTTCCAATCGGCCGTTTGGGCCGCCAGTGTCAGATCGGTTTGCTGGTTCAGCCAATCATAATCTGACCAATCAGCTTGCTTGAGTAATAAAATGTACCGGATATCATGGGCGGCTAAGGTCTGCCCTATAGTGTGAACAAAATAGGTGCGCGGTAAGATCTGGTCCTCAATGAACCGATTATCAGCCTTGGGCGAATCGGTCGTCACCCCTAGTAACTCTGGATTATCACTGGAGATGATACGCGGGCCAAAGAAGGCCGGCGCGGGGTTGGCTACGGTACGGTTCCCAGCAAAGCTCAGCGGCAGATACTCATGCCACGGTAGCGCTAGTATCTTAAACGAGCCGTGCTCGGCAGCCAGGCGCTGGCTCAACGCATACCAGCTAGGCGGATAGTCGGCGCTACGCAGCTGACCGGCAGCGCCCCACAAGAGCATGGGCGTCCAAGCCAGCGGCACAATGAGCGCGACGGATACCCACGTGTGCCAGCGCTCTTGCAGCGCCGCCACCCCACCAGCTACACCGTAGCCGTACAGTAGGGCCAGCAGAGCTGCCCACTTTTGCGGCTCACGGTAGCCCTGATAGAGCGGCACATGCGCCACCAGCCAGCGCGTGAGGCCGGCGCCAGGCGGCCACGCGGTACCCATAGCCAGAATCCAGGCTACCAAGCCGGCTATCAGCAGCGCCAAGCCAAGCCGGTCGCGCTGGCGGCAGGCTCGCCATATCCCCAAAGCCACCAGGACCGCCACCGCTGCAAATGCCAGCCAAAACCATAGACCCGTGGCGCTCGGCAGGAGGTATCGATGCTGGGGATCGCCCCAGAAGCCCTGCAAGGCGAGCGTATTGAGCGGCACTGGCAAGCCGTCGCCTTGCGTAGCAAAGGCCATGAACTGCGCTGGATCAAATGAGGCGATCTGCCGCGCATCATGCGACCGACCCAGTGCCAGTGGTACGAGCCAAAAAGCCTGTACCGCCAGCCAGGCCCCAGCTACGCCCGCCAGCCAGCCTAACCGGGCCGGCAGCTCCCGCCAACGCCCCCAGCCCCAAGCTCCAATCATACTAAGGCTTAGCAAGGCCATAAATCCCACTGCGTGGATAGAGACTAAGCCAATTGCGATACTCCAGCCTCCCGCCCAAGCCGCCGCCCGCCAACCGGGACGCTCGAGCAAGCGCCACAGCACCCGCACCAACCACGGCAATAAGGCATAGCCCAGGAGCACGAGATACTGACCCGCCATCAGCCGTGTATAAGTAAATGGATTGATGACGTACAGCAGCCCGGCGGCATAAGCCGGCCATAGCGCAAACCGCTGGTGGACCAACCGGTGCATCCCTACCCCGGCCAGTACCCAAATCACCAGGAGTAACAGCTTCTGTGCCCACATGCTCGGCAGGATCAAAGCCAGGCCACGCAGAATGGCATAGAGCACCGTGGTATCACCCGCAGTTGAGGAGCCTAGGTGCGGCGTCCAGCTCATATCAAAGGTCAGAATGTAACCCGGTAGCAGCAGTGGGCCCAGAATCACCAGCCCGAGCGCCACATACCCCCATTCAAATCGTCGCCACCACCTCATGCTTTCGTTCTCCGGCGGCGCCAAGCCCAGGCAAGGTATCCCAGGCAGGCCACAAGCGTTAATCCACTCGCAGCCGCCCCCGCGTAGAAATAGCGCTGCGGCGTGAAGGTGGCCAGCAGCTCTAGATTGTACGAACCATCGGCCTGGCGGTGACAGAACGACTGCTTGCCCTGGCAGAGCGCAGCTACATCGATATACCAGCCGTTTTCAAAATCATTAAGCTTCAGGTGACTGGCTGCCGGAATAGCTCGCCCGCCGCCGGCACCAGCCAGCTGCCAATGAGGATTGTAGGCTTCGCTCATGGCCACGTAGAACGTGCCACGGGCGCCCTGAATGTGCAGCTGCTTTTGGGTCGGCCCAGCAGCAGTCCAGCTCATAGCCGGCGTGCTTACCGGGGTGCTGCTCGGTGCGTCTACTAGATAATACTGGTCGGCAAGGTCAGGAACACGGGTAAGACTAAAATTGTCATATCGGTTGATCACGTATGCGCCATTCGTTTCGTCTGGGTAAGCGTACACGAACAACGTGGCGCTAGTGGCACCAGCGGGCACACTCACGGTACGCGTCAGTGTCTGCCACGTCTGGTCCTTAATAGGCAGCCAATCACTCATGACGGTACGCTTGGGATCGTTAAAGCTCATGTAGTAGCGGCCGGTCGTGGCATTGGGGCTTTGATAGTCAAATGACAGTAGATAGGTGCCACCGGTAACAACCGGGATATCACTCAGGCCCGTACAGGCCACATGCCGGCGCGCCTCTAGCTGGAGTGATTGATCGCCGTCGGAATGCACCTGATGGTTGAGCGACATTTTGATATCGGGATGATCGTCATAGTTGTAACAATCGCCTACTTTATCGCGCCACAAGCCCTGCTCGAACGATGGGTTGGGCAGTAGATTGCGATAATCAAAGCTCGCATCGGCGTAGGTAAACCGAAGTGGACCAGCCGCCGGTAACCCAACAGACTGATAGCTGGGCGGTGCGGCGGCAGCGAGTGGCGTTTGACTCGCAATGGTCCGCACCGCCAAATTGTCATAGCGCACCACGCCGCGGATGGGCGTGCGGTCATTGGGTGTGGCCAGCAACTGAATGGCGAGGCTGGTAGCGCCGGCTGGCACCGTGACGGTCCGACTAAGCTGGCGCCAACTGTTGTCGCCACCAGTAAGCTGGTCGCTGATGACGGTTTTGGCGGCGTCATTAAAGCTCAGACGGTAGCCACCACCCAGGCCGTTGAGGACACGGTAATCGAAGCTGAAGACCAGATTGGTACCGGCTGTTACGGCCAACGGCGCCGGCCCGGTGCAGGCGGTGTGGCGGCCGGCATCAAGCTCCAATGACTGGCGGCCGTCCGTGGCATCGTCGCTCGTATCCATACTGATGTCGGCAAAACTGTCATAGGCATTACAATCGCTCACCTTGGTCTGCCATAGACCCTGTTCCAGCGATGGATTGTTTACCTGGTTGGCGGGAGTTACCCGCACTAATGTTAAGGCATCCGCTAACGCACCCAGCGGATGCACGCCACCATCACCGCTATCCACCGGCAGCAGAGTCTGACCATATTGCATGTAATACTGAGCACCAGCCAGCAGTATCACGCGTGCTACCGTAGTCGTACTACTACCAGCCGGTTCCACTGGCCGACCATTCACCTGCAAGCCTGCCACTTGCTGCCGCGATACCACCAGTGTACGGCCTTGCTGCACTTGGTAGCTAAGCTCGGCGTGATCAGTATTGAGGTAAAGGGTGCGCTGATCACCCGGCGGATTGATCGTTTGCGTCAGCTTGCCTGGGCTCATGCTCTGGCGCGTCAGGGCAGCAAAGATATCCTGCACGCCCGTGGCGCCCTGCGTACCCGCCACCGCTCCGGCCACAAAATCAAATGACTTGCCCAGCTGCTGCCCCGCAAAGCCCAGCGTACGCTCCAGGCCCGCCATATCTGGCAGCCGGATCACCGAGCCGGGCGCACTTACATACGCCTTGTACCCCACATTCTGATACACCACCACCTCTTTGGTGCCAATATCAATGCGCTTCAGGAAGGGCAATGCATCGAGCTGATGCAGGAAAAACTGCCGGTCATCACCGTAAAACTGAAAGAAATCATCCTCGTTGGCGGTATCGCGGCTGGGCACAATAAGGTACTTAACGCTGGAGCGATTGAGTAAATCGGCCGCGTACGGCTTGCGCAGCATGGCTACCGCTGCTTGCTGCGATGACTCATTACCCCCGGACTGGCTGGCTGTATCAAAGTCTTTCCAATCCGAGCCCACTGCATCCACGCTGCTCAACTGAGGGTGGAGATTGCTGTAGGCATTCCAGCGCGAGGGCCGCGGCACCCAATAGGTGCGAAAATAATCGTTCTGATGCTGCAAAAAGGCATTGAGCGTGACGTAATCGGCCGGCATATGACGCGGAGTAAACATGGTGCCAATGCGGCCATTCACCAATGGCCATAAATTAAAGAGTGATAAACCCACCACGCCCACGCCAGCCACCATCACTGCCCACCGGCGCCAGGCTATGGTTTGCGCCCAGCGCCACCAGGCCACCAGCGCCAACCCTAGCAGCCCGGCATAGCCCATATCACTAAGCAGGTAGAACTTTGAAGCCTCGCGAAACAATGAGAAGCCCGGCACGTGATTGTACATCCACTCATAGGCCCCGGCCAGCGGCAGGTCCGCCTGCTTGGTCAAGAAGATGCCAGCCAACGTCAGGACTGCCCAGAATATCGCCCACACCCGCTCACGGCGGTTCAGCTGCTGCAGCTGCAGCAGGACGGACCAAGCAAGCAGTGGCACCAGCCACAGGTACCACATCACATCCTGCATCACAAAATCCTGGCGCGGCAGTGCCCCGGTCCAGCTGGATTCCATAGCCGTAAAGGCGTGTACCAGGTCAAATAATTGGTTACCAAAGAGCCCTCGGTCAGCTACCCCCGCAATAGCCTGCGTACCGCCACCCAGCACCGTAGGCAGGAGCCAGAACAGATTGAGGCCCACCACCACAGTACCGCCAAATATCAGCCACCAGCCCTGCCGGCGCAGCCATGGCCAGCCGCACCCCAGTAGATACCCCGCCAGCAATAACGTGACCACAAAGGTAATGCGCACCTCGTAGATAATGCTTACGGTATAGAGCAGCCCAAAGCTGATCCAACGTGCGGCCGTAGATCGTTCCAGTGCCCGCAAAAAGGCCCACAGCACCAGCGGCGCCAGTGCATACACCAGCGCGATTGGCAGATGAGCCGTCTGTTTGACCAAAAAGTAAATGGCCGTGCCGTAGTACAGCGCCGCGCAAAATGCGATCGCCTCGTGCCGCAGCAAATATCGAAACAGCACGTACGGAGCTATGAATCCCAGCACGGCAATCGGGATCATAAACGTTACCTTGGTAGCCGCGTCATAGCTCCAGCCGATCAGCCCAAACAGCGACCACACCAGATTAAAACCCAAGAACGGAATCTGAATATTGACCGCCCCAAAGCCATTAAACGATAACCAGCTGCCCCAGGAGTACCACAACTCTTTGATGGCCTGCTGGCCCCAAAATGTCCAGTCGGAGTGGTTTAAAATCGTACCAAAGTTAAACCACACCAAGTGGCTTAACACACCAATAAGCACCAGCGCCGCCGGAAATACTACACTGGGCCGGCGCCACCATGATACCGGCTTAGTCATGGCGGGAACGCCTTTGCAGATGATGCAAGAGGTGGCGCAGCTTGCCCGGACCCCAATACATTTGGCGCAAGATAGCAGTGTCCCCTACCACCCGGTGGCGCTGCACCCACTGACGTTTACGCCAAATCTCTGCCAGATGGCGCAGCACGTAACTCCAGCCCTGAACATAGGTCCAAGCCACCTGCGGCCGCAATAGCACCAAGAAGGCCACCACCTCACAGAGATTTTGCAGCAAATACAGCGGTATTACCCACAATAAGTTGTACCAGGCATAGTTTTTAAGCAACATCTGAGGATTATTTTGATTGCGCCACAAAAATAGTTTGAGCTTAATACCCCCATTGCCACCGGTACTGCCGGCGCCAGCGTGGAACACAAAGCTATCGGGATCAAAGGCAAACGTTTTACCGAGCAATCGCAACCGCCAGAACCAATCCGCCTCTTCAAAGTACATAAAGAAACTATCGTCGAGGCCCTGAGTTTGTAGGTAGGTATCCTTAGCCACCAGCATGGCTACGCCCGACAAATACAGACATTTGGTTGGCTGACCTGGCACCACGTCTTCATACCGCACTGGATGACCCAATACGTCCATGGTGGTGCTGTAGCGTTGGTACGCGGGGTGGTCATAATCGGTAGAATAGGGCGCCAGCACATCCACGCCTCGCTCCTCGTAGTGCCGCACCAGATTGGCTACAAAATCGGGTTTCACCCAAGTGTCATTGTTGATGAGCAGAATCAACTCGCCTTGGGCCGGAGCAATACCGCTATTGTTGCCTCCGGCAAAACCAAGGTTATCGCTATTGGCTACTACCTTGACCTGCGGAAATTTCTGATGCACGAAGGCCACGCTATCATCACTGGAGTGGTTATCTACCATGATGACCTCAGTGTGAGGATACGTCTGCGCCAGTAGCGAGCTCAAACACCGATCGAGCCAACGGCGACCGTTCCAGTTGAGAGTGATAATAGAGACGGTCTTATACCTCTGCGGCATATTCCTCCTGTCGGCGCGCTCGGCGTAATTCTTCGGTTAGGAGTTGGAAGGCGGCGCGCGCGCCATACCACTGCCGCTGTTGGACGCGACTCAGCTTATCAGCTAAGTGACGGTAGTTCTGCGCCACCGCCCGGAGTCGCTGCAAGATACTACCAGACGCAAATCGTTCATTAATATTGAGGCCATGTTCAGCCAGATCTAGATCGTGCATCGTAGCGGTTACTTTGATGTCATATTCCAGTGCCACCACCGGCACCCCAATAATCACAGCCAGAATGAGCGCATGCAAACGCTCGGCCATCAGGATGTCGAGATTATCAATGGCAGCCCCCAGCTCGGCTACCGAGCGTGGCTTCACAATTTCAAACCGCACCTCCGGCACGCGCTGTCGCAGGCGGCGGCGCAGTTCAGCCAGAGCCACGGCGTCATCGTTGCTAGGGGTATCAAATTGCATCGGCAGCCCCACGAGTTCTAGCTGGGGATTCACGGTCAACGCTGCCACCAGATCATCGATCAATTGGGCAATAAAGTAATCCCAGTTACGGCTATTGCTGATGTGACGGCACAGATTGATACCCAGGCGCTGCACATTGGCTAAGGAGTTGATGGTTCGATGAGTACGCTCAGCTGGAAGTTCTAGGTATTCGCGATCGATCGAGAACACCGCGTCTGGCACTTGACGATACACCGCCTTAGCGTTAGCCAACTCAAGCAATTGATATGACTGGCTATCGCGGACAGTGACACCGCGCACCCAGGACATAATTGCGCGCGTCATCTGGAGTCCCTGCGATGTCTCCAGCGGCCCCACACCTACGTTAGCGAGATAGACCGGCTTGCGAAACACCACCGCACCAAGCCGTACTACGAGCGCAATTGCCTTGAGCGTAGCATAGCGTTTACCGCCGTAAGCCTCATACAACTCTTTGAGGATACTACCCCCACCAAACACCACGGCGTCGGCGCGGGCCAGCTGCCAGATAAGCTGATGAGGCTGCTTACGGGTGTGAAAGGTCTCCACCGGATAATCAGCCAGTACCTGGCGAGTTTGCGCCGGCCGGTAGGAATTAATAGCAAACCGGTCAACAGCCGGCGCGAGCTGGTGCACAAATACACGAAGCAGCAACTCATCGCCCCAGTTATCCTGACCATGCGTCCCAATAAACAAGACTCTCACGATCGCTGACCCTCCTGCTCTGGCAGGGGCCGGGCAGCGCGTACGTAGCCCAAGCCGCCGGCTGCAAACTCAGCCGTCTTCATAGCTAGCATAGCCACACCGAGCACCGGATCGGCAAATAAGCGCCGCGGCTGGGATAAAAATAGCTTGTAGCGCTGGAGCGGGCCCACCTGCGCGCCCAGCTTGGAAGCCACAGGATGGCGCGCCAAATACGCCTTGGCGTGACTGGCATAGTAGTATTTCTTGCGCAAGGTGTCCCATAGCCGGATGGAGCCCTCGTTGTGGCGGATGAACTCCTCGACCCGCCCCACCCGGCCTATGCGCTCAGCCCGGCGTGATAAATCCCAATCTTCCCCACTCACCAGCGTTTCATCATAGCCACCCAGTTGGCGGTACAGCTGAGTGGGGAAACACCGCGCTGCCTCCATCCAGGGTACACCTACATAAAATGAGCGCTCCAGCCGCTTGCACTGAGCCCAGAAGCCGTCACCAAATGATTCCTCTGGAATGGCCACACCGGCTAGCTCGGCATCGGCCATAAACTGGTCCACGCTGGCCCGTACTACGTGAGGAGTTAGCTCCATGTCAGAGTCAATGATAAAAACCAGTTCACCCCTGGCCTGCTGTACGCCATAGTTGCGCTGAGCCGATCGCTCCGGCCCGTAGTTAAGCACTTGATCAGCGTACTCCTCGGCCACGAGCTTGGTGGCATCGGTAGAATCACGGTCGACCACAATCAGCTCAATAGCCGGGTAGCTTTGCTCGCGGATAGAATTTAGGCAGGCACGCAAAAATCGCGCTGAATTGCGCGTTGGAACCACTACGGTAACCAGGGGCTGATGAGCTTTGTTCATGGCATTAAGGCCTCGTTTATCTGATGTGACGGCCGTAGCGAACCTACCTTAGCAGGAGGGTTGGCTGCTGTAGTTGTGCAAGTCACCAAAATTACGAATACAGGGCTGGCCCGGCCGTAAGATACGGCCGGGCCCAAGCTATGACGCTGCCCCCTGCCAGCCTGACAGCGCAACACAATCGGTGCACGGCTTGGCCGCTGGAGCAGTATGCTCCAGCGGCCGCACCAGATGCGGGTAACGCCGCGCCACCATGGCGGCCGTCTGAAGGGCCGCTTCAAACCCCGGGCCAGCCGGATAATGCTCCTGCCAAATCGCGCCGGCCCGGGGCTGATCGGTGATAGCCAGCAGGTGTTCGAGGGCCGTCAGCTGTTTGGGATCCAGTTCCTGGCCGTGCGTAGGTTTCTGCGCATCGGCTAACGTAGCCACCAGCTGGTGCTCGGCAGAGCTGACCGGCCAGCGCTGCCCCGCCAGTTTAACCATTTGAGCCCGGTCATCATCACCCGCCCAAGTAAAGATATCCAGTTTAAGCTGCGTAGCTGGATCGATCAGCGTGAGATAGAATCGGCTATCCCGCTGGTGCTGGTGCCCCACTTCGAAGGCCCGGGCAGCCCGGGCATCGATCGATGCCGGTGAGCGGGCGATCATATCTAGATCATTCAGCGGCCGGTCGCGTCCTGGCTCTATCCCAGCCTCATGCAGTCGCCACTGGATTGCCAAGCTTCCTACCAGACAACACTCATCAAGCCGCAGATAGGGCCGCAACTTGTGCAAAAAACCAAAAATACGTGCTGATTCCCCTGTAGTAAAACCAGGCCACATCGTTCTCTCCTTGCTACTTGGCGCTCGCCCGCACCGAGGCAGTCTCGGTATCTGGGAGCACATGAACACCATCTTGTAGCGTCTGATGCAAGATGCTTTCGAAATCATCACAAGAGCGCTCAAAGGTGATGGTCTTGCTCCACTCGGAGCCGGCGGCCCGAAGACGCTCATAGCGTGCCGGATCACTCAGCAGCTTCACCGCTTGGTCAGCCAACCCACGTGGAGTATTACGCTCGGCAATAAAACCAGTGATGCCCTGGCGTACGCTATCCCGTAGGCCGTCCACGTCATACACCACCGCGGGCGTGCCTTGGCTGGCCGCCTCGGTTACAATGAGACCCCAGCCCTCCTTTACGCTCGTGACCATGATGGCATGACAACGCTGCATGAGCTCCCATTTCTCTGCCGGCGAGACACGCCCGCAGTACTCAATATCGGCCGCATATGGACTCTGGCGAATGGCCATCAGTACCCGTTGGCCGTAGCTCCCGGTGGCGTCACCGGCCACCATGAGACGCAGATTTGGAACCTTGGCCTTGGCCAGCTCAAAGGCTTTGATCTGATGCAGGGTGCGCTTCATGGCTCGCATGGCACCCAGGCTCAAGAGCGTAGGTACAGCATACTTAGGCGCATCTAAAGACGCCGCGGCCGGCTCAATGCCCTGCGAGATCAGGTGAATATCACGCGCGTCAAAGCCCTGGCGCACCAAATCACGCCGGCTCGACTCCGAGATCGTCACCACCGGCGATCGCTTGAGAAGCCGCAAGTACACCGGCTCGGCCAGCCAGCCAAGGATACTAAGCGGCTGCGGGAACTCATAAAACCAGATTCGTCGGCACAGCATATGAAAGAACAGCACGGTAGGCTTGCCCGTGTACCAGCCGGCAAAGAACGGCATAGTGTTACACTCATCAATCACGAGATCAGGCGCCAGCTCAGCCGCATGATCCCGGTAGTAGCGATACGCCGCTAGGTAGACCGTAAACCGACTGCCAACGCGAATAATCCGGTAGCCGTCACGTACTTCTTCCGGTGTGCCACCCACAAAGCCACCCACCAAGAATGTCACCTGATGTCCGCGTGCCACAAGCCGCTTGGCCAGTTCCTCATTAACCACCTCGGCGCCACCGGCCAGCGGATTGCTCCGATCCTTCCACGTTAGCCAGAGAATCTTCACGCGTGGATCGCCTTGCGCTTCTCGGTTCCAGCGGTCACCACGTGGCCGTATAATGGCCGCCGGCCACCCTCCCGCCGGGCAATGTAGAGCGGCCGGTTCAGCACCTCAGTGTGGATGGTGGCCACGTATAGAGCCATGAGTCCTAGCGAGACCAAGATGATCCCCACCATAAACAGGATAATGACCGCCAGGATGGCCGGACCGCTAATATTAAGATGCCATGGATCGTGCATCAGATACTTCTCTATCAAAATGAACAGACCGAGCGGGCCCGACGTCAGCATAATAATGAGCCCCAAGTAGCCAGCTGCGCGCAGCGGGAAGAGGCTCATCGAGACAAAGGAATTGAGTGCCAGGCTAATGAGCTTGATGTAGCTGTAGGCTGCCTCGCCGGCATAGCGTCTGGCCGGCGTAAATTCAACGTAGGCCCGACGGAATCCAATCCAGTCAATCAAGCCGCGGGTAATTCGATTATGCTCGGTAAACCGATTGAATTCATCGATCACGACGCGGTCAATCAAGCGATAGTCTGTTGCATGAGCCACAATCTTCACGTCGGTAACGGCGTTCATGAGCTTATAAAACAACCCACTACCCATGCGTTTAAGAAGCGGCGCGTGCTTACGGCCAGTTTGGCGTACGCCCACCACAACCTCGGCTCCCTCGCGCCAGCGGGCAAGGAGCTCGGGAATCAATGCCGGTGGATGCTGCAGATCGGCATCTAAACAAATGGCCGCCGTGCCACTAGCATGATTGAGTCCAGCAGTGATGGCGATCTCCTTGCCAAAATTGCGTACTAGCTCGATTACATGTACGCGTTCATCAATGCCAGCCAGCTCGCGCAGCATGGAGGGTGTTCCATCACTGCTGCCGTCATCAACAAAAATAATCTCAAATGGCTCTAGCCGATGCGTCAACACCTCTTTGATGGCCAAATACAACGGTTCAATATTACCAGCCTCATTGTGGCACGGAATCACCAGCGAGATCAGTTGGGAATTGTGTGTTAATTGTGCGGTCAACGGCTCCTCCTCCCAATAACGAGCCGATTATAGCGACCGTTCCTCCGGCGGCGTTATGTGCGATCTCACAGATGCCGGCGCACCGAATCGGCAGCTCGCAGCACAATCATGATGCCAGAGCCCATCAGTAAGCTCTGTACTACGGCCATTAGCGATGCATGGTGCCAGAGTACCAGGCCGAACATTATGGCTCCGCCGAGCATCGAAACCACGGCCGCACTCCGGCGACGCAGCGCCAAATCGTAGTTAAAGAGCAAATTCACAAAAGCTAATCCAAAAATTGCCAAACTTAGCGGTGGTAATAGATAAGCATAAGGAGTATAAGGAGCACCTAACAGCACCTCAGTAACGAAGGTGGGCAACGCCATAAAGCCGATCAATACCACGCCACCTAAGCCTAGCAGCAGCGCACCTGATCGCACCAGCAGCCGCCGGTTGATGGCCGCCTCCGCCTCCAGCCGCACCGATGACAGCAGCACCATCGGAATAGAGCCCGTCAAAAAGAAAATAATTCGGGCAATGGTCGCAATGCCAGCATATCGACCAGCTAGCTCAGCCGAAAAGTAGTGTTTGACCGCCACCACGTCAAAGCTAAAGAGTGTAGTAATGATAAATGACACTGTGAGTACCAAGGCAGTATAGCCCAGTTGTGGCTTGATAATAGAGAAATCAGGCCAGCGCCACAGCTTGAGGCCGAGGGTGTTATGCAACCCTAACCGCCGCGCCATCTCCACCGTGTAGCCCAGCGCAATGAGCTGGGCCGCCACCAGACCGCCCAAGGCGCCGGCCGTCTGCCAACCGAGCAGCACAAACGCCACCGAGAAGATAATCTTGCCCAATGAGCCAATAATATTACTCACCGACAGTCGACCAAAGGCCGATCGCCCCCGCAAGAACGCTCCGCGCAGTGCCAGCGGCACGCTCACCAGTAACGACACGGCTAGCACAAAGAATGGCCCGGCCTGCTCAAACCGTAAAAACGCCTCCAGCTGGCGCACAAACACGAGTGCCATACCCAGCACCACAATCGTCACCATGAGCGCGGCGTGCTCCAGCTCAAATACCATACGATTACGCCGCGCTTCGTCCGGCTCGTTGGCCACCACGTTTACCGTTACGTCGGTGATGACGCTCAAAAAAATATTGGCCTGCAAAAACAGCGATACCAGTGCCTGCACCTCGCCAAACTGCGCCGCCGGCAGTAGCCGACCCAAGATTGGGTAATACAGATAATTAAGCCCGCTGACTACTAGCGTGCCCGCAAAAAAAATTCCGTTGTGACGCAAAAAATCGTTCTGCCTGAACTGTTGGATGAGTTTATGCATGCGCATTATTATGTACCGAAATATTGGCGCTTTGGCTAGGGCATTTTGACGAGAGTCGATCTCTCCTACCATTGACTTAACTGAACTTTAATTCTAAAGTATAACGGCGAATAGCGTACCCCAAGACAATCCCCTCCTTAAGGAGGCTTCATGCCTTTACTTGATGTGCAGCCTTACCCTCGGCCGCGACTGGCCAAGCGTCTGGGTATTGCAACGATCCTCCTGAGTGTGGGCCTGGGCTTTGGCTATGGCATCCCGACCGGGATTCGAACGACCAGCGTGCTGCATACCCAGGCCGCCAACCAGACCGTGGCTACCGACAATCACTTCTGGGAGATGGTGGCCGGCAACGCGCCGGCAGACGGCTCCAATCTGGGCCGGATCGCCGCCCAGGTGCGAACCGTAGCTGGCCAAAGCCAGGGTAAGGTCATCAAGGGCCTCAAGGAGTTCTATGTAGCCCCCGGATCTCTGCCCGACGTGGGCAGCCAGCTGGGCTACCACATCTTCGATGGCCCCAATGAGAAAAACGACATCGTGACCGACCGCGGCCACTTCACGGATGAATTCGTCCTCAATGCCCTCCAGGCGCTGGGGACCGTGGAAGGCAGCTCGGTGACCGATCTCCTGCAAACCAACCAGCCGGTGCCGAGCTACGATTACTGGCGCTGGGACTGGGGCGTGGAGGCACTCGGTGGTCTGTTGGCCGCCGGCGGTCTGATCCAGCTGATCCTGCGGCGCAACCGACGCCGTTGGCCAGCCAAGGCCGAGCAGCGAGCGATCGCTGCGCTCAGTCCGCAGCGACGCGAGGTGTACGAGATCATCTGCCGCGCTCAAAAGCAGCCCGAGAGCGAGGAACGCAAGCAGTTGCTTACGGACGCAGAAGCGGCCTTTAAGTCACTGGCTTTGGCCCTGGACCCAGACGCCGAGCTGCGTCGACTCCAGGAGCAGCTCAATGACCTCACCGAAGGTCATCGCCTCCAGGCTGAGGCCTACCGGGAGCTTCAGACCGGCCAGTAGCTCGTACTTCTGGCGAGAGATTGGAACCAATATGGCACAGACCGATCCGGACGGCGCCGACTGGCTGACCGACCTTCTCAGGGCTGACGCCGCCGCGCTCAACGCGGAGGTTGAAACGTTTGATAAGGACGCATTCCTCGACCGAGTCTTCGGTACCCTCCGCGAGCCTGACACCGACGGCTCCGCACTGCCTGCCCTTAGGCCAGACCATTCCTAGGA
>JARIHM010000127.1 GCA_029288275.1 Candidatus Saccharimonadota bacterium
GTTTATTAATATTGCGGCAACGTTGCCAATCTTGATTACCGGGGCTCTGGCTGACCTCTTGAGCGTTACTAACGTTGTGATTGTGATGGGCGTACTGGTAGTACTGTTTGCCGTCTTCCAACTGACGCGATTGCACCCAGCTGCGCGCCGGCACCACAAACCGGCAGCTTAGCGCTGCCGGTTTGTGGTGGGCGAACAATGAACGGTTAGCGAATACCCGACTCGTCCTCATCGTCTTCGCTGGCGGCTCTGGCATCGGCATTGGCAGCTTCGGCCTCGGCCATCAAATCCTCATCACCGATCTGGTCGGTCTGATCGAGCGACTCGTGGAAGTCTGACTCCAGCTGATCAGCCTGCTTGGGCGTCATTTCGTCCATAGCAGCCTCATCCTCCTCGAGGTCTCCGCTGCTTTGATCCAGACGCTCACCAAACTCATCGTAGAGCTCCTGACCCTCATTGAGCTCAAGGTCATCGTCATAATATTTCATGATCCTGTCCTCCTTACTCTTCGCATCCTACGCCTTTAAGGCTAGAGTGCTTGAGGCGGCCTAACGAAAAGCCTAGATAGTTCCAGCCTTATTTTTGACAAATTGTAGTAGCAACTACAACAAATGCTTATGCTTTGCGAGTAGTAGCGGATTGGTGAGAATGAGACTTGGCGTAGCTATCAATCACATCGCGATAGGTAGCTTCGTACTGGTCGAGCATGGCTTTGTTCGAATGATGGGCTACGATCAATTCTCGGCCAGCAGTACCTAACTGTTGAGCTAGGTGGTTGTCTGCCAAGATGACTGCTAATTTCTCGGCCATTATATCGCTCCGGTCGCGAGGGAAAAGGTAGCCGGTTTGACCATCGTGGCACAATTCCTTGAGTGCCGCCACGTCTACTGCCACGGTTGGTAGTCCGCAGGCCATGGCCTCCATCATTACAATGCTCTGCAGTTCGGCTGGTGAAGAGATGGCAAAGATAGTGGAGGCGCGGTAGAGCGAGAGCTTGTCATCATCACTGACAAAGCCAGTAAAGCTAACCTTATCCGCTAAGCCGAGCTCCCGAGCTTGCTGCTTGAGGCTCTCCAGGTGGTTACCGTAGCCAGCAATGATCAGATGAAGGTTGCCGAGCTTGGCATTGCCTTGGAGCTTGGCAAAGGCAGCTACCAGGAGATCAATGCGCTTTTCGCCATCGGTGCGGCCCAGGTACAGAATGTGACGAGCATCGCGCGGCAGGCTTAGGCGCTCAAAGACTCCGGCCTCCGGCTGGCCTGGAGTGTAGTAATCGGTATCCAGGCCGTTGGAGATGGCTTTGTGTGGGACGATAAGGCCTTGTTCCTCCAGAATGGTGATGGCTGTGCTAGTGGGCGAGGTTACGAAATCAGTCTTGTTATAGAACCATATTAAGAAATGCCACACTCGGTGCCACAGCGCCTGATAGAGCGCGCCACGACGTAGGCCAAGGTTATGCAGGATATTTTCGGCCATCAGGTGGTTCACGGCCAGCACTGGCACGCGATAACGCTTAGCGTAGATCATAGTTGGAACCGTGAGCCAGCCAATCAAGTTGAGGTGGATGATATCTGGCCGCACCTGCTTTAGGAGCCGATAGCCGCTAAAAAAAGGGAAAAAGCTTACCCGGTATTTAGGATTAGGCAAAAGTACCATCGACTTCTCGCGGTAGATGGTGGTAGGACCATCCTGCTCGACATGAGAGTGCAAGGTGCGGCCAGGAGCCCAGATGAGTACTTGATGCCCGCGCTTGGCCAAGCCGTAATTGAGACGCCGGGCAAAGGTAGCGCCACCATCGGTATTCGGCCAGTAGCTTTCTGCGACCATGAGAATTTTCATTGGTCCTAGTATAGCAAAAATGCCCGCTTAGGTCTGCAAAGAGACCTAAGCGGGCATACGCTAGATGTGGGCTACATCTATGGCGGTCACCGCCGCCCGCCAGTCAGCCCAGCTGTACAGACGCGGACCCGCCAGACCCTGGTTGAACGGCTGATCAAAGATGATCGGCCTCCAGGTTGGCTCCATGCTTTCGATGCGCGGTGGGATGGCCGTGATGAGTAGGTCACCGCGCACTATGGCCTTGTCTGGCGTCAGGATCATTCTACCTGCCCAGCTCTCTCCCAGATACTGGCGTACCCAGCCTATTTTCTCCTGGGCAAAGAAGAGCGAGTCCGGCAAGCTGGAGGTGCAAATTCGGACATCTAGGCCGTTTGTAGTCATCTCGTGCAGTGCCTCAACTGCCCCAGCTACTGGCATCAAGTGGCGGAAGAAACCGCGAGCCGAAAGAATCGACTTAACATCTTCGCGATACATCTTGGGATAGTCATCTACCAAGTTTGGAGATCGCCGCTGTTCCATCGGCACCTTTGGACGCAGCCGGTACATGCACTCCCAGAGGCGGCAAAACTCGCGCTCCACGTCGGCCAGGACCCGGCTTAGGCTCACCAAAACAATCACAGGAACTCCCGTCCAGATTGAGCAGGATGGTTTGCATCATACGAGAGATTAGTTCATTTGACCAGTAGCAATGACAATTCGTTGTTCATTAAACAACATACGCATATGTTGTCATTGACAATTACTCGTAATATATTATTATAAATTGATTCTGACTCGCCAAATCAAGGTAGGTGACAGATGGACCCGGGAAAGATTATCTCGCTGCAACGACGACTTGGCGTGACCTTTGCAGATGTGACTTGGCTTGAGGAAGCTCTCAAGCCAGGAGGCATTAATGCGGGGATGAACCAGAAGCACAAGCGGCTTGAGCTAGTGGGTGATTCTGTTCTATCAACAGTGATCCACCGGTGGCTGCTCAATGAGCCTTACCTCACGGTTGGCTGGCAAACCGAGCGTCATGGCGTTCTGGTTAGTAACCGGATCATTGCGCAGTGCTCAAGGAGGCTTGGCCTGCCGGATGATCAGACCCTTACCAAGCTCCAGCGGCAGGCGCTGCGAACGGCCGGCGAGGCTACGCTTACCAAGCGAGCGGCCAATCTGCTTGAGGCCGTAATCGGCGCCATCTTCTGTGATCAAGGGTATGAAGCGGCTGAGAGGTTTATCCTCGAGATTGCTCTGCCGCACTTTGAGGAGGCCAGCGCCAGGGTCGCGATCGTTAACCCCAAGGCTCTCCTGCAGGAGTACCTAGAGCTACAACGCGATATCTCGCCCAGATACGTGGTAGTGGAGCAGAACTTGCAGGCAGTCAAGAACCGCTATACGGTAGCCTGTATGTTGGGCGATGAAGAGCTTGGCCGCCAGAGAGCTGTCAACCGCGATCTGGCCGAACATCGCCTAGCGGTGAGGCTGCTCCGTGAGCTGTACAATGTGGTAAGCACCGCTTCGGTGTAGCGTGGTTGTAAAGTTGTAAAACTTAGGCCCCTGGCGTCAGCCAGGGGCCTTCCTTGAATAATGAGTTCAAATTTGCTAATATAGAGTCGTTCGTCACGGGGCTGATCAGGCTCGACGTTGGGACTTTTACAAGCTTTTTGCGCAGGTCGATTGGCGCGCGTAACGCGCCACAAGTTAGCTTAACTGCCAACTTCTTTAGCAAGGTGAAGGCTGCTTTCAGCATGCCCAGCTTTGCCCCTGTTTACGCCTAATAACGTAAACTATCGGCACCTGACGCCCGATGGGGGTTCGCCGGTATCAAATTATCGGGTTGCTCTAGGCAGCGTGCCTCTGCTGCTTAGCTAAGATAAGAGGCTGCTCTTCTGGTTGGTTCGTTTGCTCGTAGGCCAGAGGCTAAGCTTAAAAGCAAACTAAACCTGTAGGGCAAGAGCCTGTAACCTAGCGGACCGGGGTGCAATTCCCCGCAGCTCCACCAGAACTAATTTGAGGCTTGAGAAAGCCTCTTTTTTGATATAATTTCTTGCTGTTATATTGACAATTTATAGTACTTATGCTATCATATATCTATCCTAGTAAGACGCACCCCCGATGGGAGACTGACATGACCACCACCCGGACGTCGCTGACCTGCATCCTGGGCTATGACCACAGCCTCCGGATGCTGTCCGGCGGCACACTCACGGTTCAGAACCTGCGGGATCTGTTCGCTGGCGGCGCGCTGCTGCTGTGCGAGCGGGAACGCCGCTACGTCCTGGACGGCGAGGCCGACCCGGGCGAGGCCGAGGCCTGGTACCGCAACTTCCTCTTTGCGGAGAAGCAGGAGTGGCTCAACGGCGTGATCGACGCGTTCCACGCGCTGCTCCGCGAGGTGGACGAGGCCGGCCAGGTCGTCTGGCCCAGTGCCGACGGCGCCCTGATGGGCGAGGACTTCAACGCCGCGCTCAAGCGCCGCAACCTGCCGCCGGTGGAATTCATGTTCCCCGAGTTCGCCCCGAGCCAGCTCCAGGGGTTGGTGCAGCAGCAGAAGCTGCCGTACGACGTCACGGTGCCGGTGGTGCAGGTTTACTAGGATTTGGCCGGATTCCCCTTGGGAATCCGGCCTTTTCCGTTTATTGGGCCTCGGCAAAGCCTCGAAAAGGTGGCGATGCTGGCGGTTATAGCCAGGATTCTGTTGGCGAATGAGCTCGTAACTTAGATCCATCAGGAGGCTGGCTTGCTCCAGGGTGCGTTGTTGCCATGTTCGCTGATCGGACGTAGTAAAACTGTTTTGCTAATCTGCTAGCTTTTGGAGCTCCTGGGCAAGACCGGTCCTCTGGTCTGGCTCTTGAACACCCTTGGGACGGGCGAGATGTTCACCCATAACGTTAGGGTATTGTTATTTACATATTTTGAAAATTATGCTATAATATAATAACGTAGACCTTCGACATTGAAAGAGGTTTCCAAATGGCCAAGTGGCAGCGTGCCAAGCGGGTGTACCGGGTGATCGCCGACGTGGTGATCGAATGGCTGCCCGCGGTGATCGTCCTCTGTATTCTGGGGGTGATCGTGGGCTTCACAGTGAACGACATGATGGAGGACTACCTCCTCGGCAACCTGAGGGCACTCCTGGACACGACCGATCTCCAGATCTGGCTGTACTCCACAGGAATTGACTTCGTCGTCCTGCTGGGCCTGGGCTTCGGGCTGCTCGGACTGTCCGAACTGTTGTCGGATCTCCCGCGCAAGGGCCAGGTTGACCGTCGTGCCGAACTGGTGCGCGTGACCACCTGGCTGAGTGTCGGCGCAGTGATCATCGGCGCGGCGATTCTGGTGGCCCACGGGTTTGCCCAAGCGCTGCTGAGCATCGGCACTCCCGTCGCGCTCTGGTGGTACGCCATCTTGTGCGGCACGGCCGTTGGGTCGCTGGTCACCATTGCGGTGGTCATGACTGCGGGCTGGGCTGCCGACTGGCGGCCGAGCCGTACCAACCGTCTGGACCGACTGAAGTACCGGCTCGGTTTGGTCAAGTAACTGAAATCTCAAGCTCTACGTGTGGCCCGGCTCCTCTATGGAGCCGGGCCTTAAGCGTGCTATAGTATGACCCATGCAAACCAAGGTCCTGATTATTGCCGTGATTCGCCGGAGTGATACCATCCTGATGCGCAAGAAGCCGGATGGTTCGGCTCCCTACACGGAAACCTGGTATATCTTTGGCGCTGAGCTATTGCCTGGCGGTGATCCTCATCAGTTAGTTCAGGAGCTGGTGCAGAAGCAGGCCGGCATTCAGGTTCGTATGACCGAACAATCATCCTGGGATACCGAGGTCAAAGATGATCTTGATGGGGTTCGTAAACAATTTGTCTATCTTGATGCTCTCTTTGAGTATGTCGAGGGAGAGTTAAAGGCGGGCGAGGGGATTGAGCGCCTGGAATGGGTGCCAATTGAACACCTGAGTGAGTATGACATCGTACCGCCCAGCCGGGTGCTGTTTAAGAAGCTGGGCTATCTCTAGGTTTGTGTATGGTCCGGAAGTGAGAGCTTCCGGACCTTTTTTGTTGTACTGTGGTCTACGATTAACGTATCGTGTTGTAATATTTATAGTATGAACATATGGCCAGATGATACTCCTTCAGCCCAAGCTCGTGAGCAGCGCCGTCAACGCGATTGCCTAGGTAAGCTAACCTGGGCAACGCGTGAGCTGGCTGAGGCTGCGGTAGCGTATGCTGGTTGGCAGTATGGGGGCCAGAACGGTCGCCCAGCGCCGTACCGTTGTGAATTTTGCAAACAGTGGCATTTAGCCCGGCACTAAAGGCAGTGAAAAGGCCGGTGCGAGTATAAACTCGCACCGGCCGATGCCGGAGGCCCAGAAGGCCTGCTTAGCAGTTGTGGACGGAACCATTGGGATACTGGCTGGTGATACCAACCAGCTTACCGTACTGGGCCGAGAATTCAGCCCAGCCCTTGTCCTCCTGCTCCTGGGCCGCCGGATCCTGGCTCTGATGCAGCGACGACGCCTCATACTCACTGTAGGTGAGCCATGAGGCGGTAGTGACGCCGTTGCCCTCAATGTGGGCGTTACCACTCCTGTCGAAGTAGGTCCAGTGGGGCCACTTGGGAGTCTGCAGTTGATGCAGGCTGGTACCAGCGCGGTCATAAAAGCTCAGCGAGCTATGGTTGCCGCCCTTCCAAGCGTACGTGTTGCCACCGTAGCCCTGATCCGGTAGCACACACAGGTCTGAGGCCTGAACACTGTTCAGTTCGGGCAGGCTGCCTGAGGCGGGTGCCGGGGCTGACGGAGCCGCCTGAGTGGAGGCTCTTGTTGTGATTGAAACAACAGATCCATCGTGCGGACCGGTTGTGATGGATAGGCTCTGGCTCGTTGAGACAGTGGTCTGGGCACTACCGGTTGAGGTGACCGTAGTGCTACTGGTTGTCGTGCTGCTCGGCGAAACCGAAGCTGTACTGGTTTCTGCCAAGGCGGCTTGGCTGCTGTCGCAGTTGGAACATTGCGGAGTGCCGCAGCCGGCTGTGAACAGGGTAGCTGACAGGACCAATAGGCCGAGTATTAGCCCAAGTGGGCGCTTCATGGGACCTCCCAAGGGTGCGAGTTCTGAAACCAGACTATTTTATACCATACTTTATCTAATTTTTCTATACTCAGGGCAGCATCTATGGTTTCGAATCATAATCGCGCTATAATGCCATCATGGAAGAAGCCTACGACGATCTACCCTCTCAACAGCCGGAAGGACCGGTTGAGGTCGAGCCGCGCAAACGCCGCCGTTGGACAAAGGTAGTGGGAATCATCGTGATAGTGCTCATTATTGCCTTGGTAGGGTATGGTTGGTCGCTAGCAGCCACTTTGGCCAAAATTTCGAGCCAGCCGCTTAGCTTAAGCGGCCTAACGACCGATGATACGGGTCGAACAAATATTTTGATCTTAGGTGTAGGCGATCCGGGCCACGCTGGCCAGAATCTGTCCGACACCATCATGGTAGTAAGCTTGGATACGAAAACTAAGCGCGTAGCCCAGGTTAGTATTCCCCGGGACCTGCGAGTCCAAATTTCTGGCCATGGTGCCAATAAAATCAACGCGGCTAATGCGCTAGGCGGCGTAGCCTTGGCCGAGCAGACGGTGAGCAATACGCTGAACCTGCCTATCAACTACTACGTGGAGACTAATTTTACTGGTCTTAAGGAGATGGTTGATGCTGTGGGTGGCATTGATGTAAACGTAAAGACGCGTCTGGCCGATCCCGAGTACCCCTGTGATAATGATCAGTACAAGGCGTGTGGCTTAGACATTGAGCCAGGCCTGCAGCACATGAACGGGACTACAGCGCTGCAATACGCCCGTTGCCGCAAAGGTACGTGTGGCAACGATTTTGGCCGGGCGGCCCGCCAGCAAGAAATCATTAATCTAGTACGCCAAAAGGCCACCCAATGGAGTACTGTGCTTAACCCGGCCAAGCTGACGGCCATTACAGCTGCTTTGCGCGACGGCCTCAAAACCGACCTTGGTAGTCTGCAGATGGCCCAACTAGCCCTCGATTGGCAGGCGGCGCAGAAGAACC